>NZ_JBSWXU010000016.1:0-63490 GCF_056160785.1 Mycobacterium sp. ABE4_509
TGCCTCCGTCGCCACCGGCCGCACCCGCTGCGCCGGGCGCACCGTCGCCGCCGTCGCCGCCGTCCCCACCGTCTCCGATGAAGCTGCCGCCGTCGCCGCCGCGCCCTCCGGCCAGCCCAACCACCAGGCTGTCGCCCCCGTTGCCGCCGTTACCGATCAACCCGGCGTTGCCGCCGTTGCCGCCGTTGGCGCCGTCGCCGCCGTTGCCCCACAGGATTCCCCCGTCCTGGCCGTTGCAGGCGGCGCCCACGCAGTCCGCGGAGGCGTCGAGTCCGTTGCCGATCAGCCACCCACCCGGGCCGACCAGCGGCCGCGAGCCTCCCACGCTGTCCACGGCCGCCTCCGCGTCGGCAGCCGTCGAACCACCGGCCGGTCCGAAGAGACTGCTCCCTTCCTGAAGCCACCACGGTTCCATCGCGGGAGTCATCGGCACCGCCGGCAATGCCGTGTCCGCCGAGACCACGTCCGACTGCCCGTTGGTGTCGGCGCGCGCCGAATCCGGTGTCGCGGCCAACAGAACGGCCGCTCCGGCGATCGCGACGCCGCCGGTTGCTACGCGTGGGAAAGCACGCCTGGCCATCATCGATCACACCCCGTCCTCGACAGCGTCGAACCTGTGCCGGGTATCGCGCGCCCCACAAGGAGCCGAACCAAGACGTGTGGAGCCGACCCGCCGCCCGGTGTGCTGGCCCGGCAACGTCACTCACCTAGGCATCAGCGATTTACTGACGAAATCCTCACATATGAAGATGAAGTCAGTCAATCGTTTCTGACGAAACCATCAATATTGAGCCCGTCTCCGGGCGCTCAGCACCGGTTGTCGACGAAACAGTCGAGCAGCAGCTTGGTGACCTCGTAGCCCGGCGCCTGGGTCTTCTTCAGATCCCGGGTCGGCGGCACGGCGACCCCCTCGAAGGCCTGCTCGAGCACCCGGGTTCCGGACCGGAAACCGTAACGCTGCCAGGCGATCTGCTGCACCGCGTCGTCCTCCATCGCCTCGATCAGCCGGGCGGCGGGCTCGGTGAGCGCCAGGATCGGGTGGTCGTTGAAGATCGTCGGCTCGGGATAGATCGTGACGATCCCCTCGGGCACCACCCCCTGGTTCCGGGTGGTGATCCACTGCAGCAACTGGTTCTCGTAGCCGGCCAACAGCCCACCGGTCTGCTGGATGACCCACTGCTCGAAGGCGCTGTCGGAACCCTTGCGCATCAAGCCCTGCGACTCCACCAGCGCCTTGACCTTCGCCAGCGAGGCCTGCGCCTGCGCCGGCGTAGCCGGCTGATAGGGGTCACCCGAGGCCACCGTCGCCAATTCCAGCTGTGCGAGCGTCATCCCGGAATTCGAGCTCGCCGGGTCGCTGCTGTTGATCAACAACGGCCCCGAGGGGATGTTCACGCCGACGTCGGCCCACGTCTTGCCCTGCAGCAGATAGTCCTCGAGCAGGCGGCGCAGGTCGACCAGGTAGTAGACGCCGTCGCGGACCTGCACCAGACCCGTCCGCACCAGCCCGTCGGCGGCCTCCCGATTGGCGTAGAGGACCTCCGGTGACTGCAGCACCGAGGCGGCTTCGTAGTCGTTGCCGAAAGCCTTGGCCGTTCCCGAACCCTCGAAGATCGCCTGCGCGCTGGCCGAGGACGGCCACAGGCAGTCGATGTCGTTCTCCTTGAGCTCCTCGGCCGGGATCTGCACCTGCCGGTAGGAACCCGTGGAGTTGAAATCGACCTCGATGCCGTAGGAGTCCCGCAGGATCTGCCTGACCTCGGGATCCTTCATCAGGTCTTCCTTCTCCGAACCTCCCAGGCAGGTGATCGTGGTGACCCCGTCGCCGGCCTGCGCATCGTCACCGCGCGACATCAGGATGACCACCACCGCGGCGACGAGCACCACGACGATGCCCACCAACCCCACGTAGAACGCGCCCTTGGACCTCTTCATCGTCTGATCCGCCCGGTCACGACAGCTCCGGCGGTGGGTTGAGATTCAGCGACGTCAACGAGCTGATGTATTCGTTCATCTTCTGCTCGGACAACTCCCGGTCGGGTTGAGCGGTGAACGACGCGAACCGCGTGAGTTCGCGCTGGCCGAGCCTGATGTACTCGGAGTCGGCACGGTGCTGGACGTCGAGGTAGTCCTCGAGGGTGGCCGCGACGTCCTTGACGTAGAGCAGGCTCCGCTGCGACAGCGGTACCGCCACCCGGACGTCACGGGCCCGGATGAGCTCGACCATGCCCGGCATCGCATCGCATCCGGCCTGCAGCGACGTCCGGGTCTGGTCGTCGCTGACCTGCAGGCTCAATGCCCGGATCCGGCCCGCGCAGGCGTCGAGGCGGTGCAGATTGTCGTCCAGCTCGCCCTGGGCGTCGGTGGGGCTCAGGTAATTCAGGGTGAACCACACCGACACCGCCAGCGCAGCGGCCAGCCCGGCGGCAACCAGCCAGCCCACTCCGAAGGCGAACAGCACGACGAACCCCGCCGCACCGGCGGCCAGTGCGATCAAGGTGGTGCGCTGCGACGGGGACATCACGGCGGCCTACCGGAACCCTGCGGCGTCGCGCAGCGCGCTGACGACGTTGTCCTTGTGGATGAAGGTGCCGTCGGTGCCGGCGGCGATGACATCGCGCAGGTCGTATTCGTTGACCGATCCCAGTCCGATGGCGATGACCGGGATCCCCATCGCGGCAAGGGTGTTGATCGGGGCCTGGTCGTCGTTGTCGTCCTGGCCGTCGGTGAGCAGCACGACGGCCTTCTTGCGGGGGTCCTCTCCGTAGCCGCGGAACACCTCGATCGCGCGGGCCAGACAGCCACGCAGGTCGGTGCCCCCTCCCGGGTCGGCGTCGACGATCCTCTGCCGAAGGTCGAGCAGGTCGTCGCGGCCGTTGCCGTCGACCGTCCACGGACCGCCTTTGATGCCGTCGTCGAAGATGAACACCGTGGTGCTGTCCTTCGGGTTGGCCAGCAGCTGGTATTTCCGCGCGTTGGCCGGGTCGAACAGGATGTCGGCGGCGTCCTCGACCCCGGCCCAGCCCGCACCGTCCATGCTTCCCGATCCGTCGATGCAGTAGACGAAGTTCCCGGGCTGGCGGTAGACGGTGTTGTAGTTGTAGAGCGCGTTCTCGATCACCGAGGCCGAGGGGAAGCGGATCGGCTGTTCCTGACGGTCGGTGACGATGCCCCATTCGCTGCGGAACACGTCGTCGCGGATTTTCGGCGGCAGGTTCGGCAGCGACAGCCCCCTGCTGTTGACGGGCCGGCGGCCGAGCTCGAGAAGTTTGTCCTGGGCCGGCTGGCTGAGCAGATAGCTCTGCAGCTTCTCGAAGTTCGCTTTCTTCTCGCTGTTGTCGCCGTGCGGCAGAAATCCCAGCGGCGAATCGGCGAAGGCCAGCGACCCCTGCGGGTAGACGACCGTCATCGGTTCGAGCCCCTGCTCGACCCGCTCGAGATTGGTTTCGATGACCAGGGCCTCATAGGTGAACACGGCCTCGCACCGGTCCGGAGACGCGGCGCACTCGCGCATCATGGTGCCCGTCGACGGCGGGGTGTTGGAGAACTTGGTCATCAGCTCGGTGACGCCGCTGCGCACCGGCTCGGAGTCGAGTTGCTCCTGGGTGAGCGCCTGACCGGGCGGATTCCCGGCGAAATGGTTGAGGAAGGCGAAGAACACCGTGGCGCCGGAATTCGACTGGGTGGGGTTGGTGATCCACACCTTCACCCGGTCGGACTCGATGGCGTCGAGGATCTGGGTGATCGACGTGTCGCTGCCGGGGGTGAACCCGAGGCGATCCATGGACTGCTGCCAGCCGGCGAACACGATCGGCGAGGAGAACATCGGGGCCGAGTCGGCGAGGTTGCCGCAGCGGTCGTCGCCGAGCTGCTCGAAAACCGTGGAGGCGAACCAGAAGGCGTCGTAGGGCGGCAGGTCCGTACAGCTCTCGCTGAGCATGTTGGCCTGGTCGACCGACCCCAGCTCGGTCGGGTTGCAGGTCAGCCCGTTGTCCTCGCACCACGGGCGAACGATCTCGCTGAACACCAGGCGTTGTTCGGAGCCCATCACGATGTTGAGGACGTCGGGGTCGTCGTCGTAGCGCAGCGGGGCGTCCTCGCCGTCGCCGCCTCCGGAGCAGCCCGCGACGATCAAGATCACCAATGACAGGGCAGCGACGAGAGTGCTACGCATGCTGGGCCTTCCCCGTGGACCACGCTCCACAGCTATCCGATTTTCACCCGCTCAGGACTCTACAAGGCCCGGTGCGGGCAGGCTGGCTGGAGCCGAAGCGTCATGAACTGCGCCGCAAGGCCGGTTGGAGCCCGCGAGTTCGCACCCCGGGAGCCGACGGATCCTGTCGGTACGCTGAGAGCCATGGAAGGCGCCCTCCTCGTTCTCATCCTGTTGGTCGTGGCCGCGATCGGCATCGCGGTGTACGCCACCTCGAAGGCCTCCGGTCAGCGCAACGCGGCGTCGCTGTCCGACGCCCAGGCCGACGCCCGCCGCGTCATCGAGCGGCTCGGCGGCCAGGTGTTCGCCCTGTCGGCCACCGACGACGCCGCCAGGCAGGCCCTCGCCGACGCGTCCGAGCGCTACACGGCGGCGTCCTCCCAGATCGAACAGGCCACCACGCCGCGGCAGGCCGAGCTGGCCAAGGAAAGCGCGATGGAGGGCCTGTACTACATCCGGGCCGCGCGCACCGCGATGGGCATGGATCCCGGTCCGGAGTTGGAGTCGCTCAACGGTCAGCGCAGCGCCGGCACCGTCACCGAGGACCGCAGCATCGAGTTCGAGGGCCGCCAGATCGAGGCGTCGCCCGCACCGTCGGAGCGCACCCCGAACTACTACCCCGGCGGCCGGGTCGCCGGACGCCCGGTTCCGGCGGGCTGGTACTCCGAGCCGTGGTGGAAGCCCGCGCTGGTCGCCGGCGCCTGGGGTGTCGGTTCGGTGCTGTTGTTCAGCACGCTGTTCTCCGGGATGGCCGGCGTCGGCTACGGCGCCCAGGGCTTCGAGAACGGCTACGGCGAAGGGTTCGCCGACGGCATGGCCGCCGGCGACGGCGGCGGTTTCGACGGCGGTGCCGGCGGCTGGGATTCCGGCGGCGACTGGGGCGGCGGCGAGTTCGGTGGCGGCGACTTCGGCGGAGATCTCGGCGGGTTCGGGTTCTAGCGAGCCGCGCTCAGTCCGGAGCCTGGCACTGCGGGCACCAGAACAGGTTGCGGCCCTCCAGTTCGGTGGTCCGGATCGTGGCACCGCACACCCGGCACGGGTCGCCGGCGCGGCGGTACACATAGGTCCGGGGCCGGCCCTGCCGGTACGACGGCGGCCCGTGATCGTGTTCGGGCCGCACCACGACGATCTTGCCGCGGCGCACCCCGATCTTCATCAGCGCGACCAGATCGCTCCACATCGCCTCGAACTCGTCGGCGCCGATCGTCGTGCCGGGCCGGAACGGATCGATCCGGTGCCGGAACAGCAGTTCGCTGCGGTACACGTTGCCCACCCCCGCGATCACCGCCTGGTCCATCAACAGCGCGCCGATGGCTCTGCGGGACTTGCTGATCCGTCGCCATGCCGGTGCCGGATCGGCGTCCGGACGCAGCGGGTCCGGCCCCAGCCTGGCGACCACGTCGGCGATCTCCGGCTCCGCGATCACCTCGCACACCGTGGGTCCGCGCAGGTCGGTGCCCAGTTCCGTGCCGATCATCCGCATCCGGATCTGGCCGGTCGGTTCGGGTTCGACACCGCTGTCGGGCACCGGCCAGTCGGTGAAGGTGCCGTACAGACCCAGGTGCACGTGCACGACCCGGCCACCCTCGTAGTGGTGGAAAAGATGCTTACCCCAGGCGCTGGCCCGGGTGAACACCCGGCCGCTCACTGCTGCGGCGCCGTCGACGAAACGACCCTGCGGGCTGGACACCACGACCGGTGCGCGGCCGAATCGGCGTTGGTGCTGCCGTGCCAGCCGGTGCAGCGTGTGGCCCTCGGGCATGCAGGCGCTGGATCAGGCGCCGGGAACGGGCGGCGCCACGTGGGTCTTCTCGTATTCGGCCAGGATGTCGATGCGGCGCTGATGGCGCGGGGCCTGCGACCACGCCGTGCCCAGGAAGGCGTCGACGATGGCCAGCGCCTCCTCGGTGGTGTGCATGCGGCCGCCGATGCCGATCAGCTGCGCGTTGTTGTGTTCACGGGCCAGTGACGCGGTCTCGGTGCTCCACGCCAGCGCGCAGCGGGCGCCGGGCACCTTGTTCGCCGCGATCTGCTCGCCGTTGCCCGACCCGCCGAGCACGATGCCCAGGCTGCCCGGGTCGGCCACCGTCTTCTCCGCAGCGGCGATGCAGAAGGCGGGGTAGTCGTCCTCGGCGTCGTAGCTGAACGCCCCGCAGTCGACCGGCTCGTGGCCCGTCGCCGCGAGGTGCTCGACGATTACCTGCTTGAGCTCGTATCCGGCGTGGTCAGAACCGAGGTAGACGCGCATGGCGCTTACCCTACTGCCCTGTCACCGGCGCCGGTTCCGAGCATCGGCCCGCGAACGTGCCGCCATCTTCACCCTCGCCGGCGAACGTGAGGACCCGGCGAACGTGAGGACAACGTCACGGTCGGCCACCAGCGACGATCCACCCCGGCAACCACATTCATTCGCCGATGTCCTCCGCCCACAGATCCGGGCTGGTCGCGATGAAATCCCGCATCAGCGCCACACAGCGCTCGTCGTCGACGACCACGACCGACACCCCGTGTTCGGCCAGCCAGTCGTGACCACCGGTGAACGTCCGGCTCTCCCCGATCACCACCGACCCGATGTTGAACTGCCGCACCAGGCCGCTGCAGTACCAGCAGGGCGACAGGGTGGTCACCATGGTCGTCGAGCGGTAGCCGCGCTGACGGCCCGCGTTGCGGAACGCGTCGGTCTCGGCGTGGATCGACGGATCGTCGAGCTGGACCCGCCGGTTGTGGCCGCTGCCCAACAGCGTTCCGTCGGCGGCGAACAACGCCGCCCCGATCGGTATGCCGCCCTCGGACAGGCCTTTTCGGGCCTCCTCGACGGCGACGTCAAGCATCTGCCCGGGGGTGTTCATCGCTGCTCGCCGGCCGGTGCGGGCCGCTCAGTCGAAGACGGGCGACTCGGTGCGGGTGCGCTTGAGCTCCCAGAAGTGCGGATAGGAGGCGAAGGTCACCGACGCGTCCCAGAGCTTGCCCGCCTCTTCACCGCGCGGGATTCGGGAGAGCACCGGGCCGAAGAACGCCACCCCGTTGACGTGGATGGTCGGGGTGCCGACGTCCTCGCCGACGGCGTCCATGCCGGCGTGGTGGCTGTCACGCAGGTCCTGATCGTAGAACTGCGACGTCGCGGCCTCGGCCAGTTCGGCGGGCAGCCCGACCTCGTCGAGGGATTCCTTGATCACCTGATCGAAGTCCTTGTTCTCCTGGTTGTGGATCCGGGTTCCCATCGCGGTGTAGAGCGGGCCGAGCACGTCTGCTCCCTTGGCCTGCTCGGCGGCGATCGCGACGCGCACCGGGCCCCACGCCTTGGTCATCATCTGCTGGTATTCCTCGGGCAGCTCCCTGCCCTCGTTGAGCACCGCCAGGCTCATGACGTGGAAGTTGACGTCGATGTCGCGCACCTTCTCCACCTCGAGGATCCAGCGGGAGGTGATCCAGCACCACGGGCACAGCGGGTCGAACCAGAAGTCGGCGCGGGATTTCTGCGAGGTCGACGACATTGCGTTTGTCACTCCTTGAAACGATCGATCAGGCTCGAAGGACTTCGTCCAACACAACTGACGGGCACCTCGGGGTGTTCCCGGCCGGACCCCTCAACTATGCGCACAAGCACACGCGGTGAGGAAATCGCGTTCAGGAAACGCATAGGGAGCAACCCGTGACCCAACCGTGTTACGGAAGTTACCTCTGTGATCAATGGTTGATCCGGGCGCCGATCAGGACCGTGACGACGCCTCCCAAGCCCCCAACCGTTCAGGAGCTGCAGATGGCGATCCGCGTCAAGACCACCGTGGCCGCGTGCGCCACCCTGCTGGCCGCACCGGCAATCGCGGTGGCACCCGCACATGCCGACACCGACACCGATTTCCTGAGCAGGCTCTCGGCCGCCGGCATCGACTACGCCAACCCGATCGACACCGCCTCACTGGGCGAGTCCATCTGTTCGCTGCTGGTCGAGCCGGGCAAGACGTTCGCCTCGGCGGTCGCCAAGGTGCGCGACAACGGCGTCCCGCCGCAGATGGCCGCGTTCTTCGCCGGGGTCGCCATCCAGATGTACTGTCCGGCGATGCTGGCCTCGGTCACCGACGGCAGCGTGCTCAACCAGCTGGGCGGGCTGCCGGGGGTGGCGGCCACCGGGATCGGCACCCGCGCCGGCACCGACGCCCTTCCGGCCCTGTCCGCGTTGCTGGGGACAGGGCAGTAGTACCCGGCGCCGCCACGGCCGATTACTGTTGACGGTCGTGGCACTCCCCAATCTGACCCAGGACCAGGCCGCTGAGCGCGCCGCGCTGGTGACCGTCGACAGCTATCACATCGCGTTGGACCTCACCGACGGTGCCGGAAAGCCGAGCGAGAAGACGTTCCGGTCGGTCACCACCGTCGAATTCGAGGCACTGGCCGGCGCCGACACCTACCTCGACCTCGCCGCCGAGACCATCCGCAGCGCAACGCTCAACGGCGCCGACATCGACGTGTCGGGCTATGACGAATCCACCGGGATCCCGCTGACCGGTCTGGCCGCCCACAACGTGGTCGTCGTCGACGCGGACTGCCGCTACTCGAACACCGGCGAGGGACTGCACCGGTTCGTCGACCCGGTCGACGACGAGGTGTACCTGTACTCGCAGTTCGAGACCGCCGACGCCAAGCGGATGTTCGCCTGCTTCGACCAGCCCGACCTGAAGGCGGCCTTCGACATCACCGTCACCGCGCCTGCGCACTGGGAGGTGATCTCCAACGGCGCGACGTTCGAGGTCGCCGACGACGGTCCGGCGAAGAAGCACACCTTCAAGGCCACCCCGCGGATGAGCACCTATCTGGTCGCACTGATCGCCGGCCCCTACGCCCGGTGGGACGACGTGTACTCCGATGACCACAGCGACATCCCGCTGGGCATCTTCTGCCGCACATCGCTGGCCGAGTTCATGGACGCGGAGCGGCTGTTCACCGAGACCAAGCAGGGCTTCGGCTTCTACCACGACAACTTCGGCACTCCGTATGCGTTCGGCAAGTACGACCAGCTCTTCGTGCCGGAGTTCAACGCCGGCGCGATGGAGAACGCCGGCGCGGTCACCTTCCTGGAGGACTACGTGTTCCGGTCCAAGGTGACCCGGTACTCCTATGAGCGCCGGGCCGAGACCGTGCTGCACGAGATGGCGCACATGTGGTTCGGCGACCTGGTCACCATGCAGTGGTGGGACGACCTGTGGCTCAACGAGTCCTTCGCCACGTTCGCCTCGGTGCTGTGCCAGGCCGAGGCCACCGAGTACACCCAGGCCTGGACGACGTTCGCCAACGTGGAGAAGTCGTGGGCCTACCGGCAGGACCAGCTGCCCTCCACCCATCCGGTGGCCGCCGAGATCCCCGACCTGCACGCCGTCGAGGTCAACTTCGACGGCATCACCTACGCCAAGGGCGCCAGTGTGCTCAAGCAGCTGGTGGCCTACGTCGGGCTGGAGGCCTTTCTTGCCGGGCTGCGCGACTATTTCCGCGACCACGCGTTCGGCAACGCGACCTTCGGTGACCTGCTGGGCGCACTGGAGAAGTCGTCGGGCCGGGACCTGTCGGGCTGGGGCCGCCAATGGCTCAAGACCACCGGGTTGAACACCCTGCGGCCGGACTTCGACGTCGACTCCGACGGCAGGTTCACCCGTTTCGTCATCGACCAGGGCGGCGCCAAGCCGGGAGCCGGTGAGACCCGGGTACACCGCCTTGCCGTCGGCGTCTACGACGAGGACGCCTCGGGCAAGTTGGTGCGGGTGCACCGCGAGGAGCT
Source organism: Mycobacterium sp. ABE4_509 (assembly GCF_056160785.1). Classification (NCBI taxonomy): domain Bacteria; kingdom Bacillati; phylum Actinomycetota; class Actinomycetes; order Mycobacteriales; family Mycobacteriaceae; genus Mycobacterium; species Mycobacterium sp. ABE4_509. The sequence goes on from NZ_JBSWXU010000016.1 coordinate 9,984, forward strand.
CGACGTCGACGGGGCGAGCACCGATGTGCCTGCCCTGCAAGGTGTTCCGCGCGGCAAGCTGATCCTGGTCAACGACGACGACCTGACCTACTGCTCGCTGCGCCTGGATCCCGAATCGCTGCAGACGGTGTTGACCCGCATCGCCGACATCGCCGAGCCCCTGCCCCGCACGTTGGCGTGGTCGGCAGCCTGGGAGATGACCCGCGACGCCGAGTTGCGCGCCCGCGACTTCGTTGCCCTGGTGATGAGCGGTCTGCACGCCGAATCGGAAGTGGGTGTGGCACAACGCCTTGTACTGCAGGCACAGACCGCGCTGGGGTCGTACTCCGACCCGGCGTGGGCGGCCGAGTACGGCTGGCCCGCGTTCGGGGACAAATTGCTCGACCTGGCCCGCGAATCCGCGCCCGGCTCGGATCATCAGCTGGCCTTCGTCAACGCGCTGTGCAGCTCGGTGCTCTCCCCCAACCACGTCGCGGTGCTGTCGACTCTGCTGGACAACGAGCCCGCGGAGGTGAACCTGGCCGGTCTGGTCATCGACACCGATCTGCGCTGGCGCATCGTGACCGCGCTGGCGCGCGCCGGGGTGATCGACGCCGACGGCGGCCAGACCCCGATGATCGACGCCGAGTCCGAGGCCGACCGCACCGCCGCGGGACGACGCCACGCTGCGGCCGCTGCAGCGGCCCGGCCGCAGCCGGCGGTCAAGGAGGCGGCGTGGCAGCAGGTCGTCGAGGACGACACGCTGGCCAACATCACCGCCCGGGCGATCATCGGCGGTTTCGTACAGCCAGGCCAGGGCGAGGTGCTCGCCCCGTTCCGGGACCGGTACTTCAGCACGATCTCGGCGGTGTGGCAGCGCCGGTCCAGCGAGGTCGCCCAGACCGTCGTGGTCGGGCTGTACCCGTCGTGGGACATCAGCGCGGAGGCGCTCGACGCCGCGGATCGGTTCCTGTCCGATCCCGAGGTGCCGCCGGCGCTGCGCCGGCTGGTGCTCGAGGGACGAGCCGGCGTGGAGCGGTCGCTGCGGGCCCGCACCTTCGACACCACCTAGCCCGAACCCCCGCGAGCGTGCGTGTTCGACGGCGACACGCCGGGTCGCCAGCCGACTTTGCGCACGCTCGCGGAGCATGCTCTGGGTGTGCCGGCCAGGAACAGTCGCCGGGCCCGGGCCGCGCGACGACGCCAGCGCCGGGTCGCCGCCGTCGACAACGACCTCACCGACCAGCAGTGGGGTGCGATCAAAGCCGCCTGGAACGGGTGCGCCTACTGCGGGGCCACCGGCACGACGCTGCAGCGCGACTGCGTGATGGCGATCTCGCGGGGCGGGCGCTACACGATCGACAACGTGGTGCCCGCCTGCGCGGCGTGCAACGCCAGCAAGTGCAACGACGAGGTCACCGGCTGGCTGCGCCGCAAGAGGCTCGACGAACGGCGCTTCCTCGAGCGCTACGTGCAGATTCGTGCGGAGCTGACTGCTCAGGCCTCCGGAGAACCCGCTCGCTGACCGTGGTCGCCACCCAGCGCCTGATACTGCGCGCCGATCCCCCCGATGCGGGTGGAGATCGACGCCATGTCAGCGGTGCAGCGTTCGACGATCTCGGCGATCTCCGCCGACCCCCGACTCACCGCGGGGTAGAGCATCCGGTCACCCTCGGCGGTCGGCGGCACCCGTGACGCGACGCTGAGCACCCACTCGCGAACGCCGTCGAGCTCGCGCCGGGCCGCGGCGACGATTTCGGCCGACCTGTCGACCTCGGCACGCAACATCCGGTCCAGCCGGGCGGCATCGCCGAGCACCGTGGCCTGCTTCGCGCTGGCGGCCGCATAGACCTCCGCACCGGGACCGGTCCACTGCTGCCCGGACCCGGCGTGCTGAAGTTCGGCCTGCAGCGCCAACAGTGTCGGACTCTCGTCGTAAGCCGAGCCGTCCTGCGGAACGCCGTCGCCGAACGTGGCACGCGCCCTCGACCACGTCGCCAGGAACGCGTCCAGCACGCCCATCGGCCAGCTCCCTCCCTCGCAGACGAGTCTAGGGCCGCCGGGAGACAGGTCGACGCACCAAATTCGTCAGCGTGGCGAGACGCCGGCCGAGAGCACCCGGATACCGCTGATCAGACCGTCGATCAGGTTGCCTTCCTTGAACGACGCGGCGGCAGCCGACACCCCGAGCGGGGCGGACTCCTCGATGCCACGGCCGCTGACCTCCGAGCCGTAGACCACCTCGATGGCCTTCTGGTTCGGCGACACGGCCAGCAGCACCGCGTTGTCCGGGGTGGGCACCCTGGACAGGATCTCGCGGGCGGTCGCCGCGGTGTCCGCGCCCAGGTCGCCGACGTAGACGGCGAAGCGGGCCTTGGCCGCGCGCGAGCCGTACTTCATGGCGTTGTCGAGGACGACCAGGTCCATGGTCGGGAACGGGTAGTGCACCGACAGTTCACCGGGCTCGGTGACCGCCGAGATGCGGCCGCTCGCGGTGATCGCCGACCCGCGGGGCAGCTCGGCGACCTCGGTCGATGCGACAGTCGAGACCTCACCACCTGCCACTTGCGCCACCTCCCACCGTCAGGTGTGAACCGTGGCCGCCGTGACCGTGCTCGGCCGGTTCGTCGGCCGCCCACAGGATCGGGTCGTGCGTCCACTGCTCGGACATGTCGAACGTCGCGGGATGAGGCCCCTTCTTGGTGAAGATGAACAGGGCCAACACCGCCGCAAGCGCCAACGGGACCAGCACGAAACTCGCGTGCAACATCGCAGTAGTGCTCACGTGCAAACCGTATCCCACCGACGGGTCAGGCCGCTCCCTCACCCAGGTATCTGACCCAGGCCGGGTCCAATTCCTTGATGCTGGACAGCAGCCGCCAGTGCTGCCCCTGGGGCGGCAGCGGGGTGCTCAGCAGTGACCAGCCCAGTTCGGTGAGCAGCTTGTCGGCCTTGCGGTGATTGCATCCCGAGCATGCCGCGACACAGTTCTCCCAGGAATGGCTGCCACCTCGACTGCGCGGGATGACGTGGTCCACGGTGTCGGCCTTGCCGCCGCAGTAGGCGCAGCGGAACCGGTCGCGGTGCATCAACGCGGCCCTGGTCATCGGGATGCGGGCCCGGTAGGGCACCCGAACGTAGGTGCGCAGCCGGATCACCGACGGGACGACGACGGTGCGGGTCGCCGAGTGGATCACCGGGCCGACGGGGTCGTCGTGCACGACGTCGGCCTTGCCGCACATGATCATGATGATCGCCCGGCGCATCGGCAGCGCGGTGAGCGGTTCGTACGTCGAGTTCAGCAGCAGCACCCGTCTGCGGCCCCAGATCGAGGTCTCCTGACCGGTGCTGGGCGCCGTGTCGACGCTGTGGAGCGGGCGCGGAGCGGTGCTGGTTGTCGGCCCGGTTGAGCCCGTCGCGGCCCGGTGGTGCCGGTGGCCGCGACCGTTCTTGCGCTGCGCCATACGTCCTCCGATGTGACAGTCCACCACGATTCCGCACCGAACGCACGACAATTCCGACTGTGTTCGCTGGTCAGTCCGATGAACATCTCGTGACCGCACCGCAGCACCGCGGCCATTTCGAACCCGGACGCGGCGATGGCCCACAATGGACGGTGATGGACGCGCAGATGGATCCGGCCGGCAAGCAGCAGTCGTTCTACGACGCCGTGGGCGGCCACAAGACCTTCCACACGATCGTCAAACGGTTCTACGAGCAGGTCCGCGAGGACGAGATCCTGCGTCCGCTCTACCCCGAGGACGACCTGGACGGCGCCGAGGACCGGCTGCGGATGTTCCTCGAGCAGTACTGGGGCGGCCCGCGCACCTACTCCGATCAGCGCGGTCACCCACGGCTGCGGATGCGCCACGTGCCGTTCCGGATCGGCTTCCTGGAACGGGACGCGTGGTTGCGGTGCATGCACACCGCGGTCGCCGAGATCGACTCCGACACCCTCGACGACGCCCACCGCCAGGAGTTGATCGCCTACCTGGAGATGGCCGCGCAGTCCATGGTCAACTCGCCGTTCTGAAGCCTCAGCGCAGCACCACCGCGGGGTCGCCGCGACGGCGGTACACGCTGCCGAACCGCGCGTCGACCCGCAGCCATGCCGCCGTGGCACGCACCCGGACGACCTCGTCGGCGCTGACCGATTCGGGCGCGAACTGCGCGAACTCGGACACCCCGGCGGCCTGGGGCAGGAACCCCATCGCCGTCAGGGCGAACACGCACCGCATCGGGACCCCGACGGAGTCGTCTCCCGCGGACACGTCGACGACCTCCTGGTCCAGCAGCGACGCGGGCGGTCCGTGCGCGCTGGAGTGCTCGCGGGCCAGGGTCGAGCCGCGCTGGGCGAGGCCGAGCACCGCCCGGGCCGGAACGTCGTCGAGGTGGACGAACCCGGTATCGGGTGGCAGCACGCCACGCCATGCCGAATCCATGCCGAAGCCGGGATCGACGTACCCGTCGGATGCCCGCTTCGACGTGTCGGTCAGCCCGGCCAGGAGCTGATCGGCGCCGGCGCACAGGTCGGCGGGTCGCACCGTCCCCTGGACCACCCGGCTGGCCAACACGTCGAACCCGGTCGCGGACCAGGCCACGACCATTCCGCCGGGCCGTTCGCGCAGCCGCACCACCGCCGCGTCGTCGAGGCGGCGCGCCCGCTCGGCGAAGGTGGACAGGTCTTCGCGGTGGCCGGGGTCGGTCAGCCACAGTCCGCGTTCGGTGCCGGTCATCGCATCCAGTGCCGCAGGTATTCCCGTTGCTGATCCGACAACCGCTGTAGCCGCTGCTCTTCGACGTGCACCGCCGCAAGCACGGTGTCGGCGATGACGGCCGGTTTCGAGTCGGGCGCCGCGCCGACCGAACGGACCTCGTATCCGACGGTGAAGTCGACGGCCCTGACCCGCTTGGACCACATGGTGACCTGCAGCGGGGAGTCCACCAGCCGCAGCTGGGCCTTGTAGGTGATGTTCACCTCGGCGATGAGCAGGCCGATCGTGGCGATGTCCGCACCGAAGGGTTCGCGCAGGAACGGGATCCGGGCCTCTTCGAGGATGGTGACCATCGTCGCGTGGTTGATGTGCTGGTACATGTCGATGTCCGACCACCGCACATGAACCGGCGCGGTGAAGCCGTGCGGGGCGCTCACGCGGTGGACCCCGTGCCGCTGGTCCGGGTCATGCTGCGGATCTGGCGGGCGGCCACCGACAGTGTCGCCAGGTCATGCTCACCGCTGTCGTAGAGCTCCGAGAGGGTGCGGCGGGCCCGGCCCACCCGGGAACCGTTGGTCAGCTCCCACTCGGCGATCTTCTCCTCGCCGGTTTCGTCGGGCTCTCCTACCGCGAGCACATCGAAGCACAACGCCCGCAGCGAGGCGTAGATGTCGTCGCGAATCGCCAACCGGGCCAACGCATGCCAACGATCCTTGCGCGACAGCCGGGACACCGCGGTCAGCAGCCCGTCGGTGCCGAGGTGATCCATCAGCGCGAAATAGGTGTCGGCGACCTCGGCGGGGTCCCGGTCTACGATGTCGGCGATGTCGATGACGTCGAGCAGACTGAACTGGTAGAGCGCACTGGCCACGGCGAACGCCAGGTCCTCGGGCACCCCCTGAGCGGTCAGGTCGTTCGACTCCTTGGTCACGATGGCCCGGTCGTCGCCGCGCAGCCATTCCGGCATCCGGGGTGTCAACGTGGCGACCTTCTCGGCGAACCGGTTGATCTCGGCGCCGACCGCCAGCGGTTGGGGACGGAAGTTGAGCAGCCAGCGCGCCGAGCGGTCGACCAGCCGGCGCAGGTCGAGGGTCATCCGGTCGGTCACCGCCACCGACACTCCGGCCACCCCGGCCGCCAGGATCTGCCGCCACACCCGGTTCAGGTCGAAGATCGCGTCGGCGGCGACGAAGCTGCGGATCGCATCGACGGCGGCCACTCCGACGTCCTCGGTGACCCGGAAGGCATACGAGATGCCCGACGTGTCGACGACGTCGTTGACCAGCATGGTCGCGACGATCTCGCGCCGCAGCTGGTGGGCGCGGATGTCGGGGGCGAACCGGTCACGCAGCGTCACCGGGAAGTAGGACGGCAGGCGCGCGGCGAACACCTCCTGGTCGGGCAGGTCACCGGCCAGCAGCTCGTCTTTGAGGGACAGTTTCACGTGCGCCATCAGGGTGGCCAGTTCCGGTGAGGTGAGCCCGATTCCGGCATCCGAGCGGCGGGTGATCTCCTTCTCCGACGGCAGCGCCTCGAGCTCCCGGTTGAGGCCGCGGTGATCCACCAGCTGCTTGATCATGCGTGAATGCACCGACAGCAGGCTGGCCGCGTTGGCCCGGCTGGTGCCCATCAGGTCGTTCTGGCTTTCGTTGTCCACCAACACGAGTCGGCCGACCTCGTCGGTCATGGACAGCAGCAGGTCGGTCCGGTCCTCGGGGGCTACCTTGCCCGCGGTCACCAGGGAGTCGATCAGGATCTTGATGTTGACCTCGTGGTCGGAGCAGTCGACGCCGGCGGAGTTGTCCAGTGCGTCGGTGTTGATGCGGCCGCCGATCAGGTCGAATTCGACGCGGCCCAGCGACGTGACACCGAGGTTGCCGCCCTCGCCGATGACTTTCGCCCGCACCTGGTTGGCGTTGACCCGCACCGCGTCGTTGGCGCGGTCGCCGACATCGGAGTCGGCCTCGGTCTCGGCTTTGACGTAGGTGCCGATGCCGCCGTTGAACAGCAGATCCGCCGGTGCCCGCAGGATCGCCTTCATCAGCGCCGGAGGCGTCAGCTCCGACACGGTGTCGTCGATGCCCAGTGCCGCGCGCGCCTGGGCGGAGACCGGGATCGACTTCTGTTGCCGGCTGTACACGCCGCCGCCGTCGCTGATCAGCGCGGTGTCGTAGTCCTCCCAGCTGGATCGGGGCAGGTCGAACAGCCGCTTGCGCTCCTGCCAGGACGCCGCCGCGTCCGGGTCGGGGTCGATGAAGATGTGGCGGTGGTCGAAGGCCGCCAGCAGCCTGATGTGTTCGCTCAGCAGCATCCCGTTGCCGAACACGTCGCCGCTCATGTCACCGACACCGACGACGGTGAAGTCCTCGGACTGGGTGTCGACGCCCATCTCGCGGAAGTGCCGCTTGACCGACTCCCACGCGCCTTTGGCGGTGATACCCATCGCCTTGTGGTCGTAGCCCACCGAGCCGCCGGAGGCGAACGCGTCCCCCAGCCAGAAGCCGTAGGAGATGGCGACCTCGTTGGCGATGTCGGAGAACGTCGCGGTGCCCTTGTCGGCCGCGACCACCAGGTAGGCGTCGTCGCCGTCGCGCCGGACCACTTCGGGTGGGGTGAGGATCGCCCCGGATGCCTTGTCGACGTTGTCGGTGACATCGAGCAGGCCCGCGATGAACAGCCGGTAGCAGGCCACCCCCTCGTCCCTGGTGGTCTCGCGGTCGACGGCGGGGTTGCCGGTGCGGACGGGGGGCTGCTTGACGACGAAGCCGCCCTTGGCCCCGACGGGGACGATGACCGCGTTCTTGACCGCCTGCGCCTTGACCAGGCCGAGGATCTCGGTGCGGAAGTCCTCCCGCCGGTCCGACCAGCGCAGCCCGCCGCGCGCGACGTAGCCGAATCGCAGGTGCACGCCCTCCACCCGCGGTGAGTACACGAAGATCTCGAACTTCGGCCGTGGCAAGGGCAATTCGTCGATGAGCTCGGGACTGAGCTTGAACGACAGCACGTTCTGTGCACGGGCCGAATCCTGCTGGGTGACGAAGTAATTGGTGCGCAGGGTGGCCTGGATCATCGAGGCGAATGCCCGCAGCACCCGGTCGGTGTCCAGGCTGACCAGCGCGTCGATGTCGGCGGAGACCGCAGCAACGGCGGCCTGCGCGTCGCGACGGTGCCCGCCGTCCTCGGCGTGCTCGCTCGGGCAGAACAACGCCTCGAACAGTGTGATCAGCGAGCGGGCGGTGGCGGCGTTGTCGTTGAGGACCTCGGCGATGCGCAGTTGGCTGTACGGGAATCCGGCCTGCTTGAGGTACTTCGCGTACGCCCGCAGCACGGCGACCTGCTGCCAGTTCAACTCGGCCCGCAGCACCAGCTCGTTGAATCGGTCGATCTCGGCATGACCTCGCCAGATCGCGGTGACGGCGTCGGCGAAGCGGTCGGCGGCGGCATCGCGCTGCGGTCCGGCCGGGGCCTCGGGAATGTCGGAGTGCGGCGAGACCTTGAACTGGTAGATCCACACCTGCAGCCCGTCGGGCCGGGTCACCGTGAACGGGCGTTCCTCGAGCACCACGACACCCATCGACTGCAGCATCGGCAGCAGCTGGCTCAGCGAGGCCGACTGACCGCCGAGGTACCACATCAGATGGGAGACACCGGTCTCGTCGCTGTCGGAGAGCACCAGCTTGACGGCGTTGTCCTCGAGATCTTCGATGAGCGCGATGTCGGACAGCGCGTGCGGCGGCGAGATCGCCTGCTTGTACACCTCGGGGAACGCGCCGGCGTAGTGCTCGGCGGTGACCTGGTCGACGGTGCCCTCACGGGCGGCGGCCAGCAGCCGGTCACCCCAGGTGCGCGCAGCTTCACTGAGCAGATCCTGGATGCGCACCTGGTTGTCTTCGGAGACGTCGATGTCGTTCAGGCGCGAACCCTCGGGCAAACGCACCGTGAAATGAACAAGCGCCCAGGGCGATTCGCTGACCCGCGCGGAGTAGTCGATGCTCTCCCCGCCGAGTTCGCGGACCAGGATCTCCTGCATCTGCAGCCGGACCGCGGTCGTGTAGCGATCCCGGGGCAGGTACACCAGGCATGACACGAAATGCGCGAGCGGGTCGGCCCGCAGGAACAGCAGGGTGCGCCGGCGCGCCCCCAGGTCGACCACCGCCATCGCCATGTCGAGCAGCGCACGGGCCGACAGCGCGAACAACTCCGAGCGTGGAATGGTCTGGATGATGTCGAGCAGCAGCTGTCCGGGATGGCTCGGGTCCCGGTGGGCCATCGCCAACGCGTCGTCGACCCGGCGGGACACCAGCGGGATGTCGAGCACGTTCGCGTTCATCGCCGCGACGGTGAACAGGCCGACGAAGCGGTGCTCGATCGGGTCGGCGCCGGCCTCGTCGGCCTCTTCCCGGACCACGATGATCTGCGGGTACTTTCCGTACCGCAGGAAGCTGGGGATGGTGCCCTGCGCCAGCGCCAGCAGCTCGCCCGGGCTGGTCAGCTGCGGCAGCACCGTTTCGCGCAGCCGCACCACGCCCAGCCGGCTGCCCTTCTCCACGGTCGCCTCCCCGTCGCGCACGGTGCAGCGCTGATACCCCAGCAGCACGAAGTGCCCGTCGGCGAGCCAGCGCAGCAGCGCCGCGACGTCCCTGCGGTCGGCGCTGGGGAAGCGGCGCCCGTTGTCCCCGTCGAGTTCGGCGGCCAGCCTGCGCACCGTGGCGGCCATGTCGGCGGAGTCGACCGCCACCTGCCGGGCATCGGCGAGGACCCTGGGCAGCAGTTGTTCGGCTTCGTCGATCGTTCGCCGGTCCGCGGCCGAGGACAGCTGGACGTGCACCCAGGTCTCGTCCACGCCGCCGCTGAAGTCGGCATCCGATTTGGGTGCGATGTCCAGCAGCTCACCGGCGGCGCCACGACGCACCGCGAACACCGGGTTCATGATCGCGGTGTAGGCCACCCCGAGGCGGTGCAGCAGCACCGTGACCGAGTCCATCAACAACGTCGCGTTGTCGGTCACGATCTGCAGCGCAGGTCCGAACCCGCCGGAGTCGTCGGGGCCGTAGACCGCCACCCGGGTGGTGCCCATCGGCCTTTGCCGGCCGAGCCGGTACTGCGCTTCGACCAACTCGGGTTCGGGAACCGCGCCCCCGCCCGGCCGCTTCACCGGGCCGGTGACGGCCGCCTCGGCGCCCGGGGCGCCGCCGTGCGGCCCCCGGTAGGTCTCGAGGTAGGCCGGGACCAGCCGGTCGACGACATCGGGAGGCACCTCCCCATCGACCTGACCCTCGATCGCCCCTGGGTTCAACGACATTCGCCGCTCCTACTCACACGTGCGCACCGGCCCCCGTTGGCTGCAACCGAGCGCCGCTGCGGGTGACGGTTACGTGGTCCGCACGACGAGACTAGTCCCGCGTGAGCTTCCGATGTGTGACCCTGTGCGGACGGGCAGCATCGGCACCCAGCCGCTCGATCTTGTTCTCCTCGTACCCACCGAAGTTGCCCTCGAACCAGAACCACTTGGCCTCGTTGTCGCTGTCGCCCTCCCAGGCCAGGATGTGGGTGCAGGTGCGGTCCAGGAACCACCGGTCGTGGCTGATCACCACGGCACAGCCCGGGAAGTTCTGCAACGCGTTCTCCAGCGAGCTCAGGGTCTCCACGTCGAGGTCGTTGGTCGGCTCGTCGAGCAGAATCAGGTTGCCGCCCTCCTTGAGGGTCAGCGCGAGATTGAGCCGGTTGCGCTCACCGCCGGACAGCACCCCAGCCGGCTTCTGCTGGTCGGGACCCTTGAAACCGAAAGCCGACACATAGGCACGCGACGGCATCTCGTTCTGCCCGACCTCGATGAAGTCCAGGCCGTCGGAGACCACTTCGAACACCGTCTTCTTGGGGTCGATTCCGCCACGGTTCTGGTCGACGTAGCTCAGCTTGACCGTTTCGCCGACCTTGACGGTGCCGCTGTCGGGTTGTTCGAGGCCGACGATGGTCTTGAACAGCGTCGTCTTGCCGACGCCGTTGGGTCCGATCACCCCGACGATGCCGTTGCGCGGCAGCGTGAAGGACAGGTCTTTGATCAGCGTGCGGCCGTCGAAACCCTTGTCGAGGTGATCGACCTCGACCACGACGTTGCCCAGTCGCGGGCCGGTCGGGATCTGGATCTCCTCGAAGTCGAGCTTGCGGGTCTTCTCGGCCTCGGCGGCCATCTCCTCGTAGCGCTGCAGCCGGGCCTTGTTCTTGGCCTGCCGAGCCTTCGCACCGGAGCGCACCCAGTCCAGCTCGTCTTTGAGCCGCTTCTGCAGCTTGGCGTCCTTGCGCCCGGCGACGGCGATGCGCTCGGCCTTCTTCTCCAGGTAGGTGGAGTAGTTGCCCTCGTAGGGGTAGGCCCGGCCACGGTCGAGCTCGAGGATCCACTCGGCGACGTTGTCCAGGAAGTAGCGGTCGTGGGTGACCGCCAGGATCGCGCCCTTGTACTCGGCGAGGTGCTGCTCGAGCCACAGCACGCTCTCGGCGTCGAGATGGTTGGTCGGCTCGTCGAGCAGAAGCAGATCGGGCTTGGAAAGCAAGAGCTTGCACAGCGCGACCCGGCGCTTCTCGCCGCCGGACAGGTGGGTGACCGGCTCGTCGGGCGGCGGGCAGCGCAACGCGTCCATCGCCTGTTCGAGCTGCGAGTCGATGTCCCACGCATCGGCGGCGTCGAGCTCCTCCTGGAGCTTGCCCATCTCCTCCATGAGCTCGTCGGAGTAGTCGGTCGCCATCAGTTCGGCGACCTCGTTGTAGCGGTTGAGCTTGGCCTTGATGGCCACGCCCTCTTCGACGTTCTCGCGCACCGTCTTGGTCTCGTCGAGCTGGGGCTCCTGCTGCAGGATGCCGACCGTCGCTCCGGGCTGCAGGAACGCATCGCCGTTGTTGGGCTGGTCCAATCCGGCCATGATCCGCAAGACGCTCGACTTACCGGCCCCGTTGGGACCGACCACGCCGATCTTCGCGCCCGGAAGGAAGTTCAGCGTGACGTCGTCAAGGATGACCTTGTCGCCGTGCGCCTTGCGGACCTTCCGCATCGTGTAGATGAATTCGGCCATTTGCCTTCGATGTCGCCTTTCTCGATCCCGGTGTGGTGCTTCCCGGGATCATCTCGGACCTCCGCGGTAGTCGGGCCCCATCCTAGGCGCGGTCACGAATCCGGTCTGCGGCGCTAGGCGCTCAGTGACAGCTCCCCGGCCTCGTCGGCCTGCCCCACCTCGTTGACCTCGGCAGTGTCGGTGCCGGCAGCCACGGACTCGGGGTCGGTGGCCGGCTCTGCCGCCTCGGGATGGCGCCGCTTGTCGACCCGGGCGATGCAGCGGGCCAGATCCGGCCCGACCGCGGTGGCCCGGATCTCCTGCGAGGATCGCCGGTTGCCGTCACGGTCCTCGTATTCGCTGGTGTAGATGAAGCCGACGACGATCACCGCGTCACCCTTGCCGAGGGCGGCGCCGACGCCGGTCACCAGGCGCCCCCAGCAGTTCACGGTCGCGTACAGCGAGTTGCCCGGCTCCCAGCTTCCGTCGGCGCCACGGCGGCGCGAATTGCACGCCACCCGGAATTTGATCAGCTCCTGATCGCCGACCCGGCGACGCTCCGGGCTGGTGACGATGGTGCCCACTGCGGTGATGGGGGTCTCGAACATGATGGATCCTCTCTGTCTTCGGCTGCGGGCCAGGTAGGGCACCTGCCCGGTCGGTCACACGACCATTGACCGCCCGGGCCCCGACACGTGGCGGCTCGCGGCCGGGCGACGGGCAAGCTCTGTGGATGAAACCCGCATTGGGGATGACCGGGGAAAGCCCCGGCGGCAGGGCAGCGCCGAGGACCGCTGCGGGCTTGGGGGCACCGGGAGAGGCCGGGTTGGCCGAACCGCGACAGTCAGCGGGTTCGGCGGCCGGAACGGGCCGGCCGTGGCGTCGACTACCACCCCGAGGTCGGAAACGGTAAACGATCTGCTGCATCGGCGGCGCCAGGCCGGCCCGTACCGCCACGCTATCACCGAAACTGAATATCTGAACACTCAGACAGATAAATTGTCACCATCTGCCGCCCCCCGCAGCCCAGCGATCCTTCGGCGCGGATGGTCCGGGCCCAACGGGTCCGGTCAGACGACCTCGGGATGCAGTTCGCGGCGGCTGCGCTCGCGGGCGACGAACTGGTCGCGGGCGATGGCGTCGACCTTGTCCATGTCGGTCAGAACGCCCCGCAGTTCGTCGCGGAAAGCCTCCCGTCGCTCGCGTAGGTCGGCCGCGGGGGTGAGCAGGTTCTGGTCGGCGGCGACCTGCCGGGCCGTGGTGAACAACAACGCCGACACCGACTCCGCCGAGCGGACGACGGCCTGCGCGATGTACTGCTGCCCCACCGCCAGCGCCCTGGCCGTCAGGTCCTTCTCCGAGATGTCCGCCGGCGCATCGACCAGGACGTCGGCGACAATCCAGTAGGCCTCGAAGAACGGCCGCAGCAGCGGCCCGGCGATAGCCGGGCGCTTGGCCCGCAACACGGCGTCGATGCGTTCGCCGCCGGCAGCGACATCGTCCTCCCAGTTGTGTTCCCAGGACATCTCCTCGGCCACGTGTTCGCGAAAACCCGCGGAGTCAGCGAAGTAGAAGTCGAATTTCAACAGGTCGCGCAGACGCATCACCTGGGTCCAGAACGCCTCCAACCGATCGTTTTTCGCCCTCGACGCGTGCGCGAGGGACAACTCGACCAGCGAGGTCTCCAGGAACACGTCGATGAGCGAATTGCGGTAGAACGCGGCTTCGAGCTCGTCCTGCGGGGCGATCAGCCACACCGGCTCGCGGCCGCCGTCGACACGGGTGACCGGATGTCCGTTCGACAGTGCGTCCACCGCGGCCCGGACACCGTCGGGGGCGCGCAGCCGCAGCACGCTGTTGGTCATCGGTGCCTGTTTGCGTTCGAGGTAGTCCAACGTGTCCTGCAGCGTGTGATGCAACTGATCGAGGGTCAGCGCGACACCGCGGGTGGACAGCAGCAGCGCCGACACCAGCGCGGTCGCGTTGACCGGCGTGACCTGAAGAATGCGCCACGCCACCTCGAAGGCCATCTTCTGCAGCGCAAGCCGTTTGGCGGCGTCGTCGCGGGTCATCGCACCGTGCGGCTCGCCCAGGTACTCCCGCATCGAGACGGCCTCGGGGAAGCGCACGTAGATCTTGCCGTAGTTGCGCTCACCCTGCGCCTTGATGTAGTTGAACAGCCACGACAACCCCTCGGGGGTCTTCTCCCCGCCCCGGGCGTAGGAGGCGTACTCGGCCGTCTCGTGCAGCTGGTCGAAACTGATCGACACCGGCTGCAGCAGGATGTCGTCGCTGCGCCCGTCGAGGTAGGCGTCGGCAACGTAGGCGAGCAGACCGAGCTTGGGCGGCAACATCTTTCCAGTGCGTGACCGGGTTCCCTCGATCGCCCAGGACAGGTTGAACCGCTTCTCCACGATGTAGCCGACGAACTGGCGCAGCACGAACTTGTAGAGCGGGTCATCGAGTTTGCGCCGCAGGAAGATGACGCCGGAGCGACGCATCAGCGGGCCCATGAAGCCGAAGGACAGGTTGACGCCGGCGAAGGTGTGCACCGGGGGCAGCCGGTTCTCCTGCATCGCCACCGGGACGATCACCCCGTCGAGGTAGGAACGGTGGGAGAACAGCAGCACCGCGGGATGCGATTCCAGTGCGTGGCGCATCGATTCGACCTCGGTGCGGTCGTAGTCGATGTTGGGGTCGAACCCCCGGCTGAAGATCGCCCGCCCCAGCGCGGGGATCAGATCCACCGAGAACCTGCTCCACCCGGTGCCGAGTTCGTCGAGCATCTCGCCGGCCTTCTCGACCGTCGCGCCGGGGATCTTGTCGAGGCCTTCGCGGAACCGTGCCGAGGCGAGCACCTCGGGTTTGATCAGCCGGGGTGACTTGTACTCGGGCCCGAGCAGTCGCAGCTCCACCCGTTCGATCGCCAGGATGGCCCGCCGGATGACGAATCGAGCGAATTCCCTGGCGTTCTCGGCCACCGTGGTGTCGCTCCACTGCCGATGCAGCTCGGACACCTTCGCAGGCTCACCGGCCACCACACGCGCCCTCGACGGGTCGCGCTTCAGGATGCTGTGCTGCACGAGCTTGGGTGGGCAGTAGGTGTCCCGGCCCGACAGCACGGCCACCACCTTGGAGCGGGTCGGCAGACCGCCGGGGACCCAGAACACCCGCACCGGCACCACCGAGCGGTCGTCGTCGGCTTCGAGCAGCTCCACGAGCCGGGCCAGCACGCCGGGCGGCGGGTCGTCGTCGGCGGGCAGCTTGAGCACCTCGATCTTGGAATCCGGGTGCTCCTGGCGCTGGCGGCGCAGCCAGTCGGCGAGCAGCTCCTCTTCGGCCGGCGACGACACCGACGCGAGGACGAGCGTGTCGTCGACCGCCGAGAACGCGGTGATGTCGTCGGCGCGGATCTTCATGGCCGTCCCCTGCTGCCGGTCTGCTTGGCGGGCGCATCCTTGGCCGGTGTCGGCCCTGCGGAGTCGGCGTCCTTGGCTTGCGTGGTCTTCTTCGCCGCTTTCTTGGCGGCGGTCTTCTTCGCCGCTTTCTTGGCGGCGGTCTTCTTCGCCGCTTTCTTGGCGGGAGTCTTCTTCGCCGCGGCTTTGTTCGCCGGGGTCTTCTTCGCCGGGGCCTTCTCGGCGGCACGCCGGTAGAGCTGCGGGGTGGGCAGCTCGTCGTGTGGCCAGTCCTTCAGGGTGTCCAGGTAGAGCTGACGCACCTCGGCGATTCGCTCGTTGAGGTTGTCATGCGTCCAGTCATCCACCGGAATCGGCGGATAGACAACGACATCCACCGTTCCCGGGTTGAACGTGCTCGAGTCGCGCGCCGCGATCACCTCCGCGTTGCGGATCACGATCGGCACGATCGGGATGCCCACCGACATCGCGATCCGGAAGGGACCCTTCTTGAACGGGCCGACCTCGGTGGTGTCCAGCCGGGTGCCTTCCGGGGCGATCAGGATGGACAGGCCCTTGCGGGCGAGTTCCTCGACCTTCTTGAGCCCCTCGACGGCCTTCTGCGGATCGTCGCGGTCGATGAAGGCGGCGTCGAGGATCTTGCCCATCGTGCCGACCACCGGATCGCTTTCGAGTTCCTTCTTGCCCACCGAGGTGAAGTTGTCGTTGACCAGCCGCCCGGCGATCAGCGGGTCGGCCTGGTTGCGGTGGTTGAAGATGAACACCGCCGGACGTTGCGCGGTCAGGTTCTCCCGGCCCAGCACCTGCAGGTTGATGCCCACCGTGTTGAGCAGGGTGCGTCCGAACACCGAGGTGAAGAAGTTGACTCCGGTGCGCTTGTTGCGGGTCAGCAGACCGAGGCTCAGCGCGCCCGCGGCCACCGGCACCATGGTGGCGATGCCGGCGACGGTGCGCAGCTGCGAGACCGGGCTGGCCCCGCTGCGGCTGCTGAACCGCAGCACCGGCCAGCCGCGCTTGGCGGCGACGGCCGCCAGCTTGCCCTCCGGGTTGGTCGGGCGGGGGTTGCCGACCAGGTACATCAACGCGACGTCCTCGTCGCCGTCGGCGTAGAAGTAGCTCTTGGACAGGTCGACGCCATTGGCGGTGGCGAACTCCTGGACCGCCCTGGCCTTACCCGGACCCCAGATGATGGGTCGTTGCACCTCGCCGGTGATCAGCCCGTCCTCGTCGGTCTCGAACTTGTTGCTGAGCACGTTGTTGATCCCGAGGAACCGGGCGACCGGCTCGACCTGCACCGTCAGCGCCGAGGAACTGAGCACGACGGTGTGCCCGCGGGCCATGTGGGCGCGGACGATCTCGCGCATCTCCGGGTAGATCCGGCTGACGATCTTCTGCACGAAGAGCCGTTCGGCGAGTTCGTCGATGTCGGCGACCGAGTTCCCGCGCAACATCCGCGCACCCTTGCCGATCAGGTCCTCGAACTCCGAGCGGCCGAGCTGATGGTTGAGGCCGGCCTGCACCATGCCGATGAACTCCCCGACCGACATCTGGCGGCGCCGCAGCCGGTCCTGGGTCATCACCACCCCGGTGAACCCGGCCACCAGCGTGCCGTCGAGGTCGAAGAACGCACCGACCGCCGAACCCTGCGGGCTCGCCTCGACCTCGGCGACCGACCCGGGTAGCCGCATCTGCCGGTTGCCGGCGGAGCCGGGCGTGAGCTCGAACGTCACTGTGGACCACTTCCGTTGTGCGCGTAGGTGAATGCCTGGGAGTCCTCGGTGAAAGTGGCCGGGATGGCCTGCCCGTCGCCGCCGAGTGCGAGCACTTCGTCGAACCCGGCCAGCAGGCACTGGGCGAACAGGCCCGGATCACTGATCGAGGCCCTGTCGTAGCGTGCGGTGATCGTGCAGTAGCCCGACCGCGACACCAGCACCACCATCATCGCGACGCCGGGCAGCGGTCCGAGGCCGTACTGTCTGAGCACCTTGGCGCCGGCGATGAACGTGTCACCCGCGTAGACCGGCACGTTGCTGGCCTGCACGTCGGAGTTGACGATGGACCCGGCCATCGACTCCAGAACGGTGTCGGGCAGCAGACTCACGACCGGCGCGATGGCGCCGACCATGTCCAGCGCCCGCTCGTCGCGCTTGCGGGTCATCTGCGATCTGATGTTCTTGATCCGCGCCTCGGGGTCGGCCAACCCGATCGGCGCGGCCAGGTTCACGCCGACGAACCGGTTGCCGCCGGCCGGATCCGCCTCGGACCGCAGATTGACCGGGACCGCCATCGGCAACGTGTCCACCGGCACCCCTTTGGCCCCGTGATAAAACCGCAGCGCCGCACACAGCCCGGCCAGGTAGGCGTCGTTGATCGACCCGCCCGCCGCCTTGGCGGCGCGGTGCAGATCGCCGAATTCGATGTCGATCGCCTCGCTGCGTGAGGACAGGCTGCGCCTGCGCAGCAGCGGCGAGGGGTCGGCCACCGGACCGATCACCCGCGCACCGGACATCGCATAGTCGATGACGCTGCCCATCCGGGCCACCGGGTCGCGCACCACGTGCCCCACCGCGTGCGCGGCGCCGACGACCGCGTCGCGCATCCCACCGACGATGGTGATCGGCAGCCGGTTGAGGCCCCGCCGCATCAGGTCGTTGGGCGACAGGTCGGCCGGGATCGGCAGCGGTGGGGTGTCCTGCGGGGGCGGGTCGCGCTCGAGGTCGTAGAGATGGGCGAACATCTCGACTCCCCCGACGCCGTCGGTGACGGCGTGGCTGAGGTGCACCATCAGGGCGGCCTGCCCGTTCTGCACCCCTTCGATCAGCGTGGCGTTCCACAGCGGGCGCGAGATGTCCAGCGGTGACTGGGCGGCGACCTCAGCCAGATCCATCACCTGCCGGAAGGTTCCGGGCTCGGGGACCCGCACCCGGCGCAGGTGGAAGTCCAGATTGAAGTCCGGGTCGACGACCCAGCGCGGCGCGGCCGTCGGCAATGTCGGTGTGACGACCTTCTGCCGCAGCCGCAGCACCTTGCGCGAGGCGTTCTCGAAGCGGGTCCGGAAGACCTCCCAGTCCGGGGTGGTGTCGAGCAGTTCGACGGTCATGATGCCCGAGCGGGTCCGCGGGTTGGCTTCGCCGCGATGCAGGATCTGATCGAGTGGGCTGAGTTCCTCCGGCAGTCCGGCCGCATCCAGTTCCGGCGCGTTGCTCATGGCGTCCAAACTAGTCGGCGACCCAACAGTGCGGAACGCCTTTTGTCGCGGTCGGCACGGCGGTCACCTGTTGCCGACGCGATACACTCCTCGGCGTTGCCCCCGTAGCTCAGCGGACAGAGCAACCGCCTTCTAAGCGGTCGGTCGCAGGTTCGATCCCTGCCGGGGGCGCTCGTCAGAGTGGTATTTTTCCCGTGCTCAACAAGGCCGGTCGTCGTCTATTCGTCGTCTCTCGCGGCCCTGAGTTGTCGGCGACGGCTTTGTCGAGCAGGTCTGCGACCTCGTTGACGACCCTCAGCGGCGCCAGCCGGATGTGTTCAGCGTCGCCGGCCGGCGCGTTCGGCGAAAGCATCGAGTACTGCAAGCACTTCGGGCGAACGCCATACCCGGTTACGGGGCCCGCTGGCCGCCTCGACGAGGATTCCCGCCTCGGCGAGCGGGTTGAGGTAGCGGTGCGCGTTGGTGGACTCGATGCCTAGCTCCTGCGCCAACAGTGCGGCATTCACGACCGGGCGACGGGTCAACAAGTCAGCCACCTTCCACACCGCGGAGTCCGATCGCGCGGCGATCACCTCGTTCCAACCTTCGCGGATATCGCGGAGTTCGGTGACTAGTTGTCGCCCGTTGGCAATGGCCAGGACGGTGGCCCGCGAGAAGCGTTCGACAATCGGCGCGGCGTCTCCGTCGCGGTAACGGGTCAACGCGGCGAAGTACGCGTCGGTGTCTGCCAGCAGCCCGGCTGAGACCGGCATCGTCACCTGGCGCGTCAAGCCTTTGTTGCGCAGCAGCGCTTGCACCAAAGCGCGGCCCGTACGGCCGTTGCCGTCGGTGAACGGGTGAATGGTTTCGAACTGTGCATGGCCCACCGCGATCTGCGGCAGCGCCGGAACATCGGCGCGGTGCACAAACTCGATGAGGTCGCCTATCGCCTCAGCGATCAACTCATGGCGCGGGCCGACGAACGTCGCGCCGATCGGAGTTGAACCACCTCCTATCCACACGGGCTCGGTGCGGAATTCCCCTGGCGTGTGGAGTGGATCGTTGACCATCAACGCCCGGTGCATCGCCCGGATGGCGTCGGCATTGACGGTGTCGGACAAGGCGAGCGCTGCTTGCATCGCAGAGGTGTTGGCGACGATCATCTCAGCGTTTCGCTTAGCTTTGCCACCAGGCAGCTCGGCCTCGCCAACGGCGCGCGCCGTTGCGGTCAGGTTTTCGATCTGCGAGCTCGCCGCAGACTCCGACCGCAACAACACAGAAGCAAACGGTGCTATCTCGCCGCCGAGCTCCGCATCGAAGCGTGCGATCTCGCGGCTGGCGGACTCCGCCTCAGCCAACAACGACGGCGGCAGATCGAGGGTGAGGTCGGCAATGCCAGCCGGTACGGCGGGGTGATAAGTGCCGTATCGAGGTCGCGCCCCACCCACGTCGCGCCCGTCCTGCGGCTCCCAGCGGACGTCCTCGTAGGTGATGGGACGAAGTGAAGTCACGCTCCGAGTCTAACTTCAGCTATATGTATAAGTGAAGTTAATGGGGCGGGTTGACTTCAGATCTGCGGGCGAGACGGTCCGCCCAATAACGACCGCCACCCCACGTTGGCGGTCTGACTCATGGTCAAGGCGCCCAACCGCATCCGCTTGACCCGCTCAGCTTCCCGCCGGATTCCCGAACCGCGCCAGGCGGGCTTCGATCGCGTCGGCGGTGGCGCGCACCTGCTGACCCAGGCCCCGGATCGCCGTGCCATCGAGGGTGGCGAACACCGAGACCATCACCGTCATCGTCACCCCACCGTCGGGGTTGCGCACCGGCGCTGAGATGGTGGCGACGCTGTAGGGGTCCGGCTTGTCGAGTTCCTCCCCCAGGACGTCGATGACCGCCAGGTCGGCCAACGCCTGCGCCAGCTTTGTGGTGATCTCGTCGACCTCGCCGTCGGCGCTGAGTGCCCGCAGCGCGGTGTACACCCGCACGTACTGACGGCTGAGCCGTTCGACGACGAAGCCGCGCTGGGCGATCTCGTCGAGCACGGCGGTCATCCGCGCTTCGAAGGCGCGACTCGGCGTCCCGGTGGTGTGCAGCCACCGCTGCTGGGCCTCGGCGTTCGACCACGCGATGTAGTCGCGGCCGATCGGCGCCACGAACGGGGTGCGCATCCCACGCCAGATCCTCGGCCCGGTCAGGCATTCGCCGACGGTGTCGACGACGACCAGGGTGGCTCCTTCGCGCCGGGCGAGGGAAACCTGACTGCCTGCCGAAGCGGCCAGCGCCTGCAGGTCGGCTCGGTGCTGATGCACCTCGGCCGGCTGCCCCAGCGCCGCCACGGCCGGACCCCACGCGTAACAGGCCGTCTCGGAGTCGCGGACCGCCCATCCGCGTGCCGCCAGTGTCACGAGGATGGCGTGCCCGGTGGCCCGGCTGATGTCGAGGCTGCGGCAGATCTCGGCCAACGAGAACTGCCGGGCCGGATCGCGGCCGAGGAGCTCCAGCACCGACACGACACGTTCGGTCGGCGGTGAGGTCCCTTGACCGCCACTCACCGACCCGGCTACCGTCTCTGTCACATTATCGAACTCTATGTCGATATTTCGACATTAGCAAGAGCTGAGGGGAATCCACGACATGGCGACGCTGGACGGCACCGAGAAAAACACCCGAACACCGACGCTGGCCCCGGAACGGAAGGTGGCGGCAACCACCTGGCGGGCCTTCGGCATCTGGACAGCGCTGTTCTGGGGTGCGACCGCGATCCTGGCCACGCTCTTCTATCTGGGCGTGCTCGACTTCACCACCAGCACCAAGGCGTCCCTCTACGGCATCAGCATCTGGCTCAACGGCTGGGTCATCCCACTACTGCTTCCCGGCGCGCGGCGTAGGCCCCGCATGCAGCTCTTCCACGAATGCCTGGTGCTCTGGATGGTCTCCTACCTGCTGACCAACCTGCTCTGGGAGATCCCGTGGGTGATCTTCTCCCCCTTCGTCTTCCACGACCTGAACACGCTCGGCGACGTGATCGCCTACACGCCATGGATGCGGGAGAACATCCTGCACATGTACTGGTGGGACCTGGCCTCGTTCGCATCGGTCGACCTGCGCACCGTCAATCACGATCCGACGTTCTTCACGCTGGAGATCTATGCGTTCGTCAACGCCGCCTCGGTCGTCGCGTTCTGGCACTTGAACCGCAAGCGCTCGGCGGCGCGCTATCTCATCCCGGTGCTCGGCGCCGGCGAACCCGTGGTGGCCACCTTCATCTTCTCGTTCAGCGAGGTGTTCGGCGGCTTCACCAACATGCCCGGCGGCGTGGCCGACACCCTGCTGGCGCTGCTGTGGACGCAGTATCAGTACTTCGTGTTCCCGCTCGTCTTCGGCTACCTCGGAGCCAAGCTGCTCTACCAGGACTGGCGCCACACCCGCGCCGGCGAGCAGCAGTTCATACCGTGACGGCCGGCCGCGACGGAGCCCACGAACTACCGGTGTGGCGTCTTCACGAAACGGGTACCACCCAGTCGCTGGTCGGTCAGCTGCGCTAGCGGCCGGGCGAGCGAGTAGGGTCACAGCACGACCCTCCACGGGATGAACCAGTGATGACTGGCGCACGTAACGAGTTGACGACGGTATATAGGAGGCAATCGTGGCGACCACGAGTCCGCCCGACGGCGAAACGAAGAGCCACGGGCCGCTCAAGGCGGCCTGGCGGAGCGTGTTGCCCGCGGTCTTCATTCCCGCCTCGATAGTCATCTTCGGACTCATCATCTTCTCGGTGGTCTTCTCCTCTACCGCCGAGAACGCGTTCACCAACCTCAACTCCGCGATCACCGAAACCGTCGGCTGGTGGTACGTCCTGGTCGTCACGGGCTTCGTCGTGTTCGCCCTGTACTGCGGGCTGTCCCGGATCGGCACCATCCGGCTGGGCCGTGACACGGAACGCCCCGAATACGGGTTCTACGCCTGGCTGGCGATGCTGTTCAGCGCGGGCATGGGCATCGGCCTGGTGTTCTACGGCGTCGCCGAACCGATGTCGCACTACATCAACCCGCCGCCGGGCATGGGCATCGAGGGTTCCACCGACGCGGCCGCCAACCAGGCGCTGTCCCTGACGATGTTCCACTGGGGACTGCACGCCTGGGCCATCTACGTCGTTGTCGGGCTGGGCATGGCCTACATGACCTACCGCCGCGGCCGTCCGCTGTCGGTGCGCTGGCTGCTCGAGCCGCTGATCGGCCGCGAACGCGTCGAAGGCTGGATCGGGCACGCCGTCGACGTCGTCGCGATCGTCGGCACGCTGTTCGGTGTGGCCACCTCGCTGGGCTTCGGCATCACCCAGATCAGCTCCGGGCTGCAATACCTGGGCTGGATCGAGGTGAACAACTGGTGGACCGTCGGAATGATCGCCGCGATCACCGCGGTCGCCACCGGCTCGGTGATTCTCGGCGTCAGTCGCGGCATCAAATGGCTGTCGAACATCAACATGGCGATGGCCGCCGGGCTGACGGTGTTCGTCCTGCTGCTGGGCCCGACGCTGTTTCTGCTGCAGGCCTGGGTGCAGAACCTGGGCAACTACGCGACGTCGATGCCCGAACTGATGCTGCGCACCGGCCCGTTCACCGACGGTGCGTGGCTCGGTAGCTGGACCATCTTCTACTGGGGCTGGTGGATCAGCTGGGCGCCCTTCGTCGGCATGTTCATCGCCCGAATCTCCCGCGGCCGCACCATCCGCCAGTTCGTCATCGGCGTGCTGCTCGTGCCCACCGTGATCGGCTCGCTGTGGTTCACCGTGTTCGGCGACTCCGGCATCATGCGCCAGCGCGAAGAGGGCAACATGCTCGTCGACGGCGCCGTGGACGCCAACACCTCACTGTTCCGCCTGCTCGAAGGGCTGCCCCTCGGCGTGATCACCAGCGTGATCGCGATCGCGGTGATCATCTTCTTCTTCGTCACCTCGTCGGACTCCGGGTCGCTGGTCGTCGACATCCTCGCCGCCGGTGGCGACCTGGATCCGCCGAAGGCCAGCCGGATCTACTGGTGCATCCTCGAGGGTGTGGCCGCCGCCGTGCTGCTGGTGATCGGCGGGTCGGGTTCGCTGACAGCGCTACAGACGGCGTCCATCGCCACGGCACTGCCGTTCTCGCTGGTGATGGTCGCGGCGTGTGTCGCGATGTTCCGTGCGTTCCGCTACGACCTGGCCACCACACCCCAGTTCATGCGGGTGTCCGACGCGGCCGAACACGCCCCGACCAACGGCAAGCGCCACCACGAGATGTCGGCCACCCTGGCCGGCTTCGTCGCGGTGCACCAGATCAACGCCGACACCGTTCAGGTGCACGAGAAGACCGGCCAGATCACCGTCGCCAAGCCGGTGGATCCGCTCGGCGAGGGCGAGGGTGATTTCGAGGGTGACCACAAGGAGCAGTCCTCGACATCGAGCTGAGGCCGATCCGTAGGCTGAGCCGATGACCGATCCGGTACTGGTCCACGTCGAGGACCGCGTTGCGCTACTCACCGTCAACGACCCCGAGCGGCGCAACGCGGTGACCGCGGAGATCTCCGCGGCCCTGCGCTCCGCCGTCGACGACGCCGAGGCCGACCCCGACGTGCACGCGGTCATCGTGACCGGGGCGGGCAAGGCGTTCTGCGCCGGGGCCGACCTCAGTGCCCTCGGCGAGGCCACCGAAGACGGGCTGCTGGCGATCTATGACGGCTTCCTCGCAGTGGCCAACTGCACGCTGCCGACGATCGCCGCGGTCAACGGTGCCGCGGTCGGGGCCGGGCTGAACCTGGCGCTGGCCGCCGACGTACGCATCGCCGGCCCGGCCGCACTGTTCGATCCCCGCTTCCAGAAGCTGGGGATCCATCCCGGCGGTGGCGCCACCTGGATGCTGCAGCGGGCGGTCGGGCCTCAAGTCGCCCGGGCGTCACTGCTGTTCGGCATGCGCTTCGACGCCGAGGCCGCGGTCCGGCACGGTCTGGCCCTGCAGATCGCCGAAGACCCGGTCGCCGCGGCACGCGACCTCGCCGCCGGGCCTGCCGGCGCCCCCCGTGAGGTGGTGCTGGCCACCAAGGCGTCGATGCGGGCCACCGCCAACCCCGGTGTCGTCGACACCGACCAGCACCGCATCGCGGTGGACACCGAACTCGGCCCGCAGGCGTGCTCGATCCTGTCCCCGGCATTCGCCGAACGCCTGGCGGCCGCCAAACGCCGGTGACCGGCTTCGGTCGCCGGCTCCCCGACCAGTCCCCGGGCTAGGGCGCCAACGCCACGATGCGCTCGGCGCGCCGCAGCACCGGGGCGTCGACCATGGTGCCCTCGAAGGCGAACACACCTCGTTCGCGCCGTGCGGTGTCGAGAACCCGGCGCGCCCAGTCCACCTGCTCCTCGGTCGGGGCGTAGGCCGCCCGCACGACCGCGACCTGGCTGGGATGGATGGCCACCTTGGCGTCGAATCCGACGGCGACCGCGTCGTCGGCCTCGGCGCGCAGCCCGTCGAGATCCTTGATGTCGAGGTACACCGAGTCCAGCGCCAGCCGGCCGTAGGCCTTGGCGGCCAGCAGCGACTGCGAACGCACGTGCCGGGCCACCTCGCGGTACGAGCCGTCGGGATACCGGTTGGCGGTACCGCCCAGCACCGCGAACAGATCCTCGGCGCCCCACATCAGTGCGAACGCATTGTCGACCCGGGCCAACTCGGTCACCCGCAATGCCGCCAACGGTGTCTCGATCAGCACCACCACGTTGCGTGGGGCCAGCGCGCTGATCTGTTCGGGCCCCTCGGTCTTGGCGAGCATCACGGTGTGGTACGGAGTCCGGGCGAGCGCCTCGAGATCCAGGGGATGGTCGGCGGTGTCACTGGGGTTGATCCGCACCACGGTGCGCGCGGGGTCCAGCGGAACATCGACCAGCGCCTGCCTGGCCGCGGGGCGGTCGTCGGCGGCCACCCCGTCTTCGAGGTCGAGAATCACGATATCGGCTGCCGCGGCGGCCTTCTCGAAACGCCCGGGACGGTCGGCCGGGCAGAACAGCCACCCCGGCCCCGCCACCAGCCCGGTCGTCGCAGTCATCGACGCTCCTCCTGGGGCCGTTTGCGCACCATGGTCTTTCGGGACGCCGTGGCCACGATGTCGCCGTGCTGGTTGCGGCCGGTGTGGGCGAAGGTGACGATGCCCTCGCCCGGGCGGCTCTTGGACTCCCGCTTGTCGGTGACCTCGGTCTCGGCATAGAGGGTGTCGCCGTGGAAAAGCGGCTTCGGGAACGCCACCTCACCGAAGCCGAGATTACCGACGATGGTGCCCTGGGTCAGTTGCGCCACCGACAGCCCCACCAGTGTGGACAGCGTGAACATCGAGTTGACCAGCCGCTGGTTGAACGGCGGCAAGGCATCGGAGAACGCGGCATCGAGATGCAGTGCCTGGGTGTTCATCGTCAAGGTGGTGAACAGGACGTTGTCGGCCTCGGTGATGGTGCGCCCGGGACGGTGCTGATAGACCACGCCGGTTTCGAACTCCTCGAACCACAGCCCGCGCTGCGTGACGATCTTCTTTCCGCTGTCGTCGCTCACTTCTGTCTGATCGTTCGCACCGCTCACTTCTGTCTGATCGTTCGCACCGCTCACTTCTGTCTGATCGTTCGCACCGCTCACAGTCCCAGCTCCCGCCCGACCAGCATCAGCTGGACTTCGGTTGTGCCCTCACCGATCTCGAGGATCTTGCTGTCGCGGTAGTGGCGGGAGACGGGGTACTCGTTCATGAAGCCGTATCCGCCGAAGATCTGCGTGGCGTCGCGGGCGTTGTCCATCGCGGCTTCGCTGGCCACCAGCTTGGCGATCGCCGCCTGCTTCTTGAACGGCTTGCCCGACAACATCAGCGCCGCCGCGTCGTAGTAGGCGGAGCGGGCCACATGCGCGCGCGTCTCCATCCGGGCGATCTTGAACGCGATCGCCTGATTGGCACCGATGGGCCTGCCGAACGCCTCGCGCTCCTTGGCGTACTTGACGCTCTCGTCCACACAGCCCTGCGCCGCGCCCACCGACAGCGCGGCGATGGCGATGCGGCCCTCGTCGAGGATGCGCAGGAAGTTCGCGTAGCCGCGGCCGCGCTCGCCGAGCAGGTTCTCCTGCGGCACCCGAACGTCGTCGAAGCTCAGCGGGTGGGTGTCCGAAGCGTTCCAGCCGACCTTGTTGTATGCCGGTTCGGCGGTGAAACCCGGTGTCGGCACGGGCACCAGGATCGACGAGATCTCCTTCTTGCCGTCCCGCTCTCCGGTCACCGCGGTGACGGTCACCAGCTTGGTGATGTCGGTACCGGAGTTGGTGATGAACTGCTTGGAGCCGTTGATCACCCAGCTCGACCCGTCCTCCCGGGCGGTCGTCTTGGTGGCGCCGGCGTCGCTGCCGCCGCCGGCCTCGGTCAGCCCGAAAGCACCCAGTGCCTTGCCGGAGGCCAGCAGCGGCAACCACTGCTGCTTCTGCTCCTCGTTGCCGAAGCGGTACACCGGCATCGCGCCCAGCGACACCCCGGCCTCGAGGGTGATCGCGACGCTCTGGTCGACCTTGCCGAGTTCCTCGAGCGCCAGACACAGCGCGAAGTAGTCGCCGCCCATGCCGCCGTACTCCTCCGGGAACGGCAGACCGAACAGCCCCATGTCGGCCATCCCGGCGACGACCTCGTAGGGGAACGAGTGCTCCTCGTCGTGTTTGGCCGACACCGGGGCGACGACGCTCTGGGCGAAGTCGCGCACCGTCTTGGCCAGCTGCTCGTAGTGGTCGGGCAGAGTGCCGGTCGAAAGAAAGTCCGTCATGTTCCAGGCTCCTCGGTTGCCGTTATCCGGGCCAGCAGCTGGCCCACCTTCACTTGATCGCCCGCGCTGACGAGCAGTTCCACCGTGCCGTCGACGGGCGCGGTGAGCGTGTGCTCCATCTTCATCGCCTCGACGGTCACCACGACATCGCCGACGCGAGCCGTGCCCCCGTTCTCGATGCCGACCGCCACCACCGAGCCGGGCATCGGGCTGGTGAGTTCGGCGTCGCCACTGTGGGCGTCGTCGGGGCGGACCGGGGCCTCGAGCACCTCTTCGACCACCACGGTGCGCCCGCCGCCGGCCAGCCAGATCTGGCTGCCGTCCGAGGCCACCAGGTAGTCGGTGCGCAGGCCATCGATCGTGACGGCGAGCGTCGAGCCGGTCAGCGCCGCGGCCAGGGTCCGGGGAAGACCCCCCTCGACGGTTGCGGTCGCGTCCTGCGGGGTGCCGGTCAGCCAGACGTGGTCGGTCCGCTCGCCGGCCCGCATGCGGAACGGGATCGGCGCCGAGCCGGCGATCCGCCACCCCGAGGGGACATCCCAGCCGCTGGTGGCACCTGCGGGCCAGGACCGAAGCCAGCGGTAGGCCGCGGCGGCGATCAGGTCGTCGTCGCACGTCGGCGCCCGGATGAAGTCCGGGGTGCGCCGGTCCAGCAGCCCGGTGTCCAGCCGGCCGGCGGCGACATCGGGATCGGCCAGCAGAAAGCGCAGGAATTCGACGTTGGTCTGCACCCCGAGCACCGCGGTCCCGGCCAGCGCGACATCGAGCGAACGCAATGCGCCGGCACGGTCACCGGCGTGGGCGACGACCTTGGCCAGCATGGGGTCGTAGTCGCTGCCGACGACGGTGCGGTCGGCCAGCCCGGAGTCGACCCGCACACCGGGCCCGCCCGCATCGCGAACCGCCAGCACCGTCCCGCCGGTGGGCAAAAAGCCGCGGGCCGGGTCCTCGGCGTACACCCGCGCCTCGATCGCGTGCCCACGCAGCTCGACGTCACCCTGTGCCAGTGGCAGCTTCTCCCCCGCGGCCACCCTGACCTGCAGTTCGACCAGGTCCAGGCCGGTGATCATCTCCGTCACCGGATGCTCGACCTGCAGCCGGGTGTTCATCTCCATGAAGAAGAACTCGTCGGGCCGGTCGGCCGAGACGATGAACTCCACGGTGCCGGCGCCGGTGTAGTCGACGCTGCGCGCCGTGTCGCACGCCGCCGCGCCGATGCGCGCGCGGGTGGCTTCGTCCAGCAGCGGTGACGGGGCTTCCTCGATCACCTTCTGATGCCGGCGCTGCAGGCTGCACTCCCGCTCGCCGAGATGCACGACGTTGCCGCTGGAATCGGCGAGCACCTGCACCTCGATGTGGCGCGGGTTGAGTACGTAGCGCTCGAGGAACAACGTGTCGTCGCCGAAGGCCGACGCGGCCTCGCGCCGCGCCGAGGCGAGGGCGGCGGCGAGCTCCGAGGCCTCGTGCACGACGCGCATGCCCTTGCCGCCGCCACCGGCCGACGGTTTGACCAGCACCGGGAAGCCGACGTCCGCAGCGCCGGCGAGCAGGTCCTCGTCGGTCAACCCCGGGCGCGAGATACCCGGCACCACAGGCACTCCGAATGCCGACACCGCGGCTTTGGCGGTGATCTTGTCGCCCATCGTCTCGATGGCCTGCACCGGAGGACCGATGAACACCATCCCGGCCTCGCTCAGGGCGGTCGCGAACTGCGCGTTCTCCGACAGGAACCCGTAGCCGGGGTGGACAGCCTGGGCGCCGGTGCGTTCGATCGCCGCCAGCAGTGCCTCGATCGACAGGTAACTCTGCCGGGCCGGCGCCGGGCCGAGCCGCACGGCCACGTCGGCTTCGCGCACGTGCCGGGCGCCCGCATCGGCGTCACTGAACACCGCGACCGAGCGTATTCCCATGGCCCGCAACGTGCGGATGACCCGGACCGCTATTTCGCCGCGGTTGGCGACCAGAACGGTGTCGAAGCACGCGAGATGGACAGTCATCTTCGCCTCACATCCTGAAAACGCCGTAGGAGACCGGCTCCAGCGGCGCCTGGCCGACCACCGAGAGCGCCAGCCCGACAACCGTTCTGGTGTCCGCAGGAGCGATGACACCGTCGTCCCACAGCCGCGCCGTCGAATAGTACGGATTGCCCTGGTTTTCGTACTGCTCCCGAATGGGCGCCTTGAACGCTTCGGCTTCCTCGGCGGTCATCTCACCGCGCACGGTGGCCAGCACCGAGGCGGCCTGCTCGCCGCCCATCACCGAGATCCGGGCGTTCGGCCACATCCACAGGAACCGAGGGGAATAGGCCCGCCCGCACATCGAGTAGTTGCCGGCACCGTAGGAGCCGCCGATCACCACGGTCAATTTGGGCACCCTCGCACAGGCGACGGCGGTGACCATCTTGGCCCCGTGCTTGGCGATGCCGCCCGCTTCGTAGTCACGACCCACCATGAACCCGGAGATGTTCTGCAGGAACAACAGTGGGACCACACGCTTGTCGCACAGTTCGATGAAGTGCGCACCCTTGACCGCCGACTCGCCGAACAGCACGCCGTTGTTGGCGATGATGCCGACCGGGTGGCCGTGGATACGGGCGAACCCGGTGACCAGCGTGGTGCCGTAGGAGGCCTTGAACTCGTCGAACTCGCCGCCGTCGACGATGCGGGTGATCACCTCGTGCACGTCGTAGGGGACCCGGGCGTCCACCGGGACCACGTCGTAGAGCTCGTCCTGATCGGCGACGGCCTCGACCGTCGGGGCGACCTGCCACGGGGGTTCGGCGCGCGGCGCCAGGGTGCCGACGATCCGGCGCACGGTGCGCAGCGCGTCGCGGTCGTCGTGGGCCAGGTGATCGGTGACCCCGGAAACCTTGGAGTGCAGGTCACCACCGCCGAGGTCCTCGGCGCTGACCACCTCACCGGTGGCGGCCTTCACCAGGGGCGGTCCCCCCAGGAAGATGGTGCCCTGGTTGCGCACGATGACCGCTTCGTCGCTCATCGCCGGAACGTAGGCGCCACCGGCGGTGCACGATCCCAGCACCGCCGCGATCTGCGCGATTCCCTTGGCGCTCATGGTCGCCTGGTTGTAGAAGATCCGGCCGAAGTGTTCGCGGTCCGGGAACACCTCGTCCTGGCGGGGCAGGAAGGCGCCGCCGGAGTCCACCAGGTAGACGCAGGGCAGCCGGTTCTGCAGCGCGATCTCCTGAGCGCGCAGGTGCTTCTTGACGGTGACCGGGTAGTAGGTCCCGCCCTTCACGGTGGCGTCGTTGGCCACGATCATGCACTCGCGGCCCGAGATCTGTCCGATCCCGGCGATCATGCCCGCGCCCGGGCACTCGTCGTCGTACATGCCGTCGGCCGCCAACGCCGCCAGCTCCAGGAACGGGCTGCCGGGGTCGAGCAGCCCGTCGACGCGTTCGCGGGGTAGCAACTTGCCCCTGCTGACATGGCGTTCACGGGCGCGTTCCGGGCCGCCGAGGGCTGCCGCGGCCAGCTTGCCGCGCAACTGATCGACCAGCGCGAGGTGGTCGTCACGGTGTGATGTCCGCACTGCCATCGGCGCCCGCCTCGAGTTGAGTTAATGACCACTAACCGGTGGTATGTTAATCATCACTAACTCACCTTGTCCACCGCCCCCCGACCAGCAACCGCCGGAGGTTTCCGTCATGACCGCCACGGACGCCGCTTCGCGGCGAAGTCGGGCCAAGTCCGACCGGCGCAGCCAGCTGATCGCGGCGGCCGAGCGGCTGATCGCCGAGAACGGCTACCTGGCGGTGCGCCTGGAGGACATCGGCGCCGCGGCCGGAGTGAGCGGCCCGGCGATCTACCGGCACTTCCCGAACAAGGAGGCGCTGCTCACCGAACTGCTGGTCGGGATCAGCACCCGCCTGCTGGCCGGAGCCCAGGCGGTGGCCGCCGACGCCGCCGACGCCGCGGCGACGCTCGCGGCGCTCATCGATTTCCACCTCGACTTCGCCCTCGGCGAATCAGACCTGATCCGCATCCAGGACCGCGACCTGGGAAACCTGCCCCCCTCGGCCAAGCGTCAGGTGCGGCGCGCCCAGCGGCAGTACGTCGAGATCTGGGTCGAGGTGCTGCGCCGGCGCGACCCCGACCTGTCCGAGTCACAGGCCCGGCTGATGGCCCATGCCACATTCGGGCTGCTGAACTCCACCGCGCACAGCATGAAGCCCGGGATGACCAAGACGGCCGACGCCGGCTCGCGAAACGTCCTGCGAACGATGACCGTCGCCGCGCTGACCCCGGGTGGGCCCGGGGGCTAGTACCAGGCCTTGCGGCCGCCGACCGGCCGGCCGATGGATCCGAGGACCCAGAACACGGCTCCGATCACCAGCAGCACCACGCCGATATAGGTGAGGACCGCGAAATTGAAGATCAGACCCAGCACAAGCAGGATCGCACCGAGCACGATCATGATCGCTCCGTTCT
The DNA here is from genome assembly GCF_056160785.1 of Mycobacterium sp. ABE4_509. Taxonomy (NCBI): domain Bacteria; kingdom Bacillati; phylum Actinomycetota; class Actinomycetes; order Mycobacteriales; family Mycobacteriaceae; genus Mycobacterium; species Mycobacterium sp. ABE4_509. Next base: position 41,584 of record NZ_JBSWXU010000016.1, read on the forward strand.
CCAGTTGACCAGTCAGCGTGCTACTGGCTGGGCTGCGGAATATTGCATTCCGTCACTTCGGGATTGACTCCGAAATAGTTAAGCGGCCCCGCGACGACGGTCAGCGCGATGCTTCCGGCAGTGGCGCAGTTGGCTTCGCCGCCGCTGAAGTAGTCCCGCTGGTATGCCGCGAAAACGCCGATCAGTAACCAGACGAGCACAATGACGCCGAGAGCTCCTCGCATGTCCTGTCTCCTCCGTCCACGCGCCGCAATGACGCGCAGCACAGCTTTACCCTGGTGACAATTCGGATAAACCTGCCCGGGCGGCTCAGTGGCCGAAAGCCTCGGTGAGCCAAGCGGTCATGGCCTTCAGCAGCACCGCACGGTTCTCCCGCTTGTCGATCTCGTGGCCGTCGTCGTCGAACAACAACAGCTCGGATCTGCGGTCCAACGCGGACAACGCATCGTGCATCTGCAGCGACTCCGAGGGCGGCACATTGGTGTCGTTGAGACCGTGCACCAGCAACAGCGGGGCGGTCACCGCGGCGGCGCGCGGCAGCGGCGACAGCCGCTCCAGCAGATCCTGGTCGCTGACCGGATGACCGTACTTCGGGTAGGCAGCCGAGGCGATCCACGGCTCGGTGGTGCGGTACCAGGTGTTCAGGTCACTCATCCCGCAGATGCTGATGCCGGCGGCGAACTCCTCGGGGTGAAAGGCCAGCGCCGCCTGGGTCAGGTAGCCGCCGTAGGACCAGCCGCAGCACGCCACACATCCCTGCGGCGCGTACCCGTTGCCGACCAGGTAGTGCACCGCGTCGGCGACGTCGTCGATCGCCGCGAACCGCCGTTCGCGGTCGTCGGCGTGCATGAAGGCCCGCCCGAACCCGCCCGAGCCACGCACGTTGGGCAGAAAGACACAGATACCCGCGTCGACCAGGCTCGGGAAGAACTCGTTGTACCCCGGCCTGCCCTGCCCCTCCGGACCACCGTGCAGGAACAGCATCGCACCGATGGTCTCGACACCCTCCGGCGGACGGAACAGCCACCCGGTGAACCGCAACCCGTCCCGGGCGGTGACGGTCTCCAATGTCGGGTCGCTGGACAGCGGGCCCGTACTGGGCACCCGGTCGACGAGCTCCCACTCGCCGGTGCGCGGGTCCACCAGCTCGACGGTCGGCGGCTTGGACGGGCCCTCGACCGTCAGCGCGAGCATCGACCCGCCCGCGCTGATGCTGAGCTCGGTGGCGACCAGCCCGGGCAGCGGGATCGGCTGATACAGCGTGTTGTCACCGAACTCGAGGACCTGTAATTCGCTGGCGCCGTGGATGTTCCACAGCATCGCCACGGTGGAGAGGTCGTCGCTGACGGCGAACTCGTCGAGCTCGTAGCCGGGCCGTTCGGCGAGCACCTGGTAGGCCACCCCGTCGGCGGTCACCGTCACCTCGAGCAGCCGCGCGTGCTGGGCGCCGTTCTCACTGCGGATCAGCGCGCGCACGTAGCCCTCGGTGCTGTTGAGGCCGTAGTCCTTGGCCGGGTGGTAGAGCTCGAGCAGCTCCCCTTCGACACCCGAGCGCAGCCGGCGCGGGCTGTGGTCGTCGAGGATGATCCCGGTGTCGGTGGTCGAGCCGGGGTCGTAGGGCAGCAACGCGGTCTCGGTCAGGCCGCGCAGCATGATCAGGTCGCGGTAGCCGCGCGGACCCACCCGCACCAGCGACGCACCCGCCCACGCATCGACCAGCCGGCCGCCCGTGCGGCGGTCCAGCACGATCGAGGACTGGCCCGAGGGGTCGATCAGGCACGAACTGCCGACCCCGTCCTCGCCGGTCAGGATCGCCGCGACCTGGGCGCCGTCCCAGCCGATCAGCTCGGCGGTGCCTTCCACCCCGGACGGCCAGTAGTCGATCCGGCGCGCATCCCGGTCGTCGGGATCGGTTGTCACCACCCAGATCTGATTGCGGGTCCCGCCCTCGGGGGCGACCTGGCAGGCCAGCCAGTGACCGTCGGCCGAGTGCATCACCCGGGTCACGGGCCCTTCCAGGGGCAGTTCCACATCACGCGAGGAACTGGCCCGCCAACCCCGCAGGAACCGCTGAACCGCGCGTGGATAGCCGCCGTCATCGACCAAGTGGGCGAAAGCGGTCGCGTCCGGCGACATCGACGCGCCGTATACCCGGCGAACCTGTTCTCCCACGATGCTCGATTGTGCACGCTCGACCGGCCCGGCGGGATGTGAGGCCACGAAGGCGCAGACTGAGCGGGTGCACAGGTACCCTGCAGCCATGAGGTGGTCATGACGGATTCACCACACCGCGGGCAATGGGGCAACCAGGAAGAGCCGACGCAGGCCTTCGGCAACGGGCACCCCGGCTACCCCGATCCCGCGTACGCCAGCCAGACGCCGTACGGACCTCCCTACCAACCGCCACCCACCCAGGGAGCCTTTCCGACCCAGCCGATGCCCGGCTACCCCGGCTACGGCTACGACCCCTACGGCGGCGGCCAGTTCCCGCCGCAATACCCCCCTGGCCAGGGTGGGGAGCCCCCGGAGCCGGACGGTCCGAAATCGCCGCGCTGGCTGTGGATCGTCGCCGGCGTGGCGGTGCTGACCGTCATCGGTCTGGTCATCGCGCTGGTGATCGTCAACAGTTCCCAGCAGGACACGGTGATGGCACCGCTGCCGGCCCAACCCGAGCCCAGCGTCTCGCCGCCCACCGAGCGCACCCCCACCACCACCTCACGCACCCCACCGAGCCCGGTGCTGCCGCCGCCGACGAGTTCCCCGCGCACCACGCCACCCACCGCGACCACCACCGCGCCGGCCGCCACCGACACCGTCGTCTACAACGTCTCGGGCAGCGGGCGGGCCATCAACATCACCTATGTCGACACCGGCGGCCTGCTACAGACCGAGTTCAACGTGATGCTGCCCTGGAGCCGGGAGGTGTCGCTGCCGCGCCCCGGAGAGGACTCGGCAAGCATCAGCATCATCAACGTCGGCCGCGAGGTGACCTGCTCGATCTCGGTCAACGGCACCCAGATCGAACGCCGCGCCGGCGCGGGGCTGACCATCTGCGCCGCGACCCGGTAGCGGTCAATCCAGCACCCGCCGATGCGGGGCCCGCACCCCCGCCATCGCGGCCAGACCCAGCGCCAGCACCAGGACCAGCCCGCCCAACCCGGCGCGATCGGTGCCGAAGACGTCGATGAACAGCGAGAACATCCAGGGCGCGAGGAACGTCGCCGCCCGGCCGACCGTCGTGTAGAGCCCGAACGCCACACCCTCGTTGCCCGGCACCGTCATCCGCAACATCAGCGTCCGGGCCGAGGACAGCGTCGGGCCGATGAACAGACACAACGCCAGCCCGCACGCCCAGAATGCGCCCGGCCCGGACAACACCAGCAGTGTGAGCCCGACCGCGACCATCGCGGCCAGCGACGCCACGATGACCCGTTTCGAGCCGACCCAGTCGTCGACGCGCCCGCCCAGCACCGCCCCGACGGCCGCCACCACCGAAGCCGCCACACCGAAGAGCAACACGTCGGCCTGCGAGACGCCGTAGACGGTGACGCCGAGCACCGCGCCGAAGGTGAACACCCCGGCCAGCCCGTCCCGGAACACCGCACTGGCCCCCAGGTAGTAGACGACATGGCGGTCGCGACGCCACTCGTCGCGCAGCCCCCGCCCCAGCCGGCGGTAGGCGCCGAGCACGCCGATGCGTTCGGCGGGCTCCGCGGCGCGGGTGACGGGCACCGTCACCAGCAGCGGTAGGGCGAACAGTCCGAACCAGGCCGCCACGAGCAGCATCGCCGCCCGGACGTTCTGACCGTCGGCCACCGGTAACGCCAGCAGCCCGCGGGTGTCGCCGCTGCCGGCGACGAAGCCGACGTAGACCACCAGCAGGGCCAGCACGCTGCCGAAATAGCCCAGCGCCAAACCGAATCCGGAGACCCTTCCGGAGTTCCTCGGCGTGGACAGCTGACGCAGCATCGCGTTGTAGGGCACGGTGGCCAGCTCGCTGCAGGCCGCGGTGCAGGCCAGCAGGATCAACCCCGGCCACAGGTAGCGGTGGTCGTCGCGGATCAGGCTCATCGAGGCGGTCAGTGCCACCACCAGCCCGGTGAGCACGGCCAGCGCCTTGCGTCGGCGCGCGGGCGCGTCCACCCACACCCCGGTCAGCGGCGCCAGCAGCGCCACCACGATGCCGGCCACCGCCAGCGCCCGGCCGAGCCAACTGGCGGCACTGGTGGGGCCGGGCAGATCGTCGCCGACGGTGCTCGTCAGATACACCGAGAACACGAAGGTGATCACGATCGCGTTGACCGCCGTGGCGCCGAAGTCCCACAACGCCCAGGCCAGGATCCGTGATCGGGTGGCCACGGCGACGGGCGCCTCGGTCGGAGGCGGCGGCTCGCTCATGGGTGCCCACGATATAGTCCGGCCCATGCCAGTACCGGAACCCAGCGCCGAGGCCCGGGCGGTCGTCACCGGCGCGTCGCAGAACATCGGCGAGGCGCTGGCCGTCGAGCTCGCCGCCCGTGGCCACAACCTGATCATCACGGCACGGCGCGCCGAGGTCCTCGAGGTTCTGGCCGACCGGTTGCGCGAACAGTACGGGGTGACGGTGGAGGTGCGGGCGGTCGACCTGGCCGACCCGCAGGCCCGCGGTGAGCTGTGCGACGAGCTGGCCACCCGCACCATCTCGATCCTGTGCGCCAACGCCGGCACCGCCACGTTCGGCCCGGTGGCGACGCTGGATCCGGCCGAAGAACGCAAGCAGGTGCAGCTCAACGTGCTCGGCGTGCACGACCTGGTGCTCGCGGTGCTGCCCGGCATGGTTGCGCGCGGCGCCGGCGGCATCCTGATCTCCGGATCGGCGGCCGGGAACTCGCCGATCCCGAACAACGCGACCTATGCCGCCACCAAGGCGTTCGCCAACACCTTCAGCGAGTCGCTGCGCGGGGAACTGAAATCCGCCGGCGTACACGTCACCGTGCTGGCACCCGGCCCGGTGCGCACCGAACTGCCCGATGCCGGCAAGCAGTCGCTGGTCGACCGGCTCATCCCGGACTTCCTGTGGATCGACACCACCTACACCGCCAAGGTGTCGCTGGACGGGTTGGTCCACAACAAGATGCGGGTGGTCCCCGGTGTGACGTCCAAGGCGATGTCGGCGGCCAGCGGCTACGCTCCCCGGGCCATCGTCGCGCCGATCGTCGGGGCGGCCTACAAGAAGCTCGGCGGCAGCTAACCCCCCCCCCGCTGCCGAAATGGCATTCCGGCAGCGAAAGTTCGAGTAGAAGCCTGCTGGAATGCCGTTTCGGCGCCAGACCGGGGGTGGCGGCCGGCGACGCGCCCCGAAGGGGGTCCGGGCCGACCCGACGCACCGTTGGGCTTACTGTGAAACGCTGTGCGCGACGAACTGGTGTGGATCGACTGCGAGATGACCGGGCTGGACCTCAAGTCCGACCTGCTCATCGAGATCGCGGTGTTGGTGACCGACTCAGAGCTCAACGTCCTCGGCGACGGGGTGGATGTGGTCATCCACGCCGGAGAGGACGCCCTGACGTCGATGATCGACGTCGTCGCGCAGATGCACACCAAATCCGGGCTGATCGAAGAGGTGCGGGCTTCCACGGTCGACGTGCCCACCGCCGAGGAGATGGTGCTCGACTACATCCGCACCCACGTCAAGCAGGCCAAGACCGCACCGCTGGCCGGCAACTCCATCGGCACCGACCGCGGCTTCATCGCCCGCGACATGCCCAAACTCGACGACTACCTGCACTACCGGATGATCGACGTCAGCTCGATCAAGGAGCTGTGCCGGCGGTGGTATCCACGGATCTACTTCGGCCAGCCGGAGAAGGGGCTCGCGCACCGCGCACTGGCCGACATCTACGAATCGATCCGGGAACTGAAGTACTACCGGCAGACCGCGTTCGTCGCGCCGCCGGGGCCTTCGACCGGCGAGATCGCCGAGGTGGCGAAGGCGCTGGGACCGGCCTCACCAGCGGATTCGGATACTGATTCGATCGACGAGGGTTCCAGCAGCTAGTATCTAGCACGCCGCACACGCGGCAATGGTGGCTGTAGTTCAGTTGGTAGAGCACCAGGTTGTGATCCTGGGGGTCGCGGGTTCAAGTCCCGTCAGCCACCCAAGTTCGGGTGTGGCCCCGCCGGCTAGGCGGGGCCACACTCGTTCTCCCGCAGTGCGTCATCTCGACACCGTCGCTGCCGCACCTACCTCCGGCCGGCGAGCAGCATCAAACGGAAGTCCGTGCCACAGCGTGTGGTGCCTGGTTTCGGGCAGTAGGCAACTACAGATCAGGCTGACCAGTGCGATGGCCGCCATCATCACCGCGATCGCGGCGCTTCCGAACGCGGCCAGCAGCGCGCCGGCGATCACCGTCGGGACGGCCCCACCCACGACGCCGGCCAGGTTGTAGGACAGTCCGGCCCCGGTGTAGCGGTAGCGGGTCGCGAAGATCTCCGGGACGTAGGCGGCCACGGGCCCGTAGACCATCCCCACGACCGACAACGTCCCGACGATGCCGGCAACGAGGCCGACGGTGGTGGCGCTGTCGATCAGCGGCATGATCGCGAAGGACATCGGGATCCCCAGTGCGGTCCCGAACAGCACCACCCGGCGACGGCCCAGCCGGTCGCACGCCACCGCCGAGACCACCGTCCACGCCATCAGCGCGCACGCCCCCAGGACACCGGCCGCCAGCACCAGGGTCCGGGAATAGCCCAACTTGTCGCTGGCATAGCCCAGCAGATAGGTGCTGCCCAGGTAGCTGAACGCGAAGGGAGTGCTCAGCAGGCCGGCCATCAGGACGACCTGACGGAGCTGATTGGCCAACAGCTCGGACATGGGCGTTCTCGCCGTGGACGCCTGCTCGGTCTGAACGACGAACACCGGAGGCTCGGCGATGTTCAACCGCGCGTAGAGCGCCACCACGACCAGCACTGCGCTGAAGAAGAACGGCAGTCGCCAGCCCCATTCCAGGAACGCCGCGCTGGTTTCCCCGACCGCCACGTTGACCACCAGGAAGACGAGGCCCGCCAGCAGCATTCCGCCGCCGGAACCGAGCTGGGTGAACATGCCGAACCGCCCGCGCTTGCCCTCCGGGGCGTACTCGGCGCTGAGTACGGCCGAGCCCGGCCATTCACCGCCGACGGCGAAACCCTGCAGCAGGCGCAGCACGACCAGGATCAGCGGCGCGGCGATTCCGATGGACGCCGCCGAGGGGACCAGTCCGACCGCCGTCGTCGCGACACCCATGATCAGCAGGGTCATCACGAGGGTCTTCTTGCGTCCTATCCGGTCGCCGAAATGCCCGAAGAACCAGGCCCCCAGCGGGCGCGCGAGGAAGGCGGTCGCGAAGGTCGCGAACGCGGCCACGGTGGCCATGGTGGGCCCGAGGTGGGGGAAGAACACGTCGGGAAACACCAGCGCCGCGCAGGTACCGAAAATGAAGAAGTCGTAATACTCGATCGTGGTGCCGGCGGCGCACGCCAAGCCGACCCGACGGAGCGGGACCGTGGCGCCGGGCTGGGACACCGGTACGCTCAACGCGTCGTCGATCATGGTTCCCTCCGTCTCTGCAGGGCCACGGTGACCACCGCGGCGAGAGCCCTCGCTGGTGGGCCGCCGTTCGGTCGGCCCATGGAAGGATGCGGCGCCAGTCAGCGGATCAGCTGTGCACACGCTGCGAGGTTGCTGTGAATGCGAGACCGGCTGGTCGCCCCGCAGTCGTCACCGTGGTCACGGCCCGCAAACGAGACATCCCCCACCCGCGAACGGGAGGGGGATGTCTGGTGGCCGAGGCGCGCGGCCGGGCGTCCGCGTCAGATGCTGGCGTTGCCGGCTTCCCACTGGTGCCACGGGACGTTCCAGTCGCCGAGGCCATCGGTGCCCGGCAGGGTCGAACCCACCGTGTTGATGACCTCCACGACGTCGCCGCGCTTGGAGTTGTCGTAGAACCACTGACCGTTGCTGGTGCTGACGTTGATGCAGCCGTGGCTGACGTTGCTGTAACCCTGGCTGCCCACCGACCACGGCGCGGCGTGCACGTAGATGCCGCTGTAGGAGATCTGGGTGGCCCAGTCCACCTCGGTGCGATAACCGTTGGGCGAGTTGACCGGCACGCCGTAGGTCGATGAATCCATCACCATGTGCGAGCGCCGGTCACCGACGATGTAGACGCCGTTGTTGGTGGGCGTGCTGTTCTTGCCCATCGACACCGGCATCGTCTTGACGACCTCACCGTTGCGCGTCACCGTCAGCGTCTTGGTGGCATCGTCGACGGTGGTGATGACCGCATCGCCGATGGTGAAGTTCGTCGACACGTTGTCCTGGCCGTAGAGCCCGTCCCCCAGATCCACCCCGTAGGTGTTCACCGACACCTCGACCGCGGTCCCGGGCTTCCAGTACTCCGCCGGACGCCAGCGCACCTCGCGGTTGTTCAGCCAGTAGAACGCGCCTTCCACCGGCGGGTTGGCCGTCACGGTGATGGCGCGCTCGGCGGCCAGCCGGTTGGGGATGTTCTCGTCGAAGCGGATCGCCACCGGCTGTCCGACTCCGACGACCTCACCCTCGTTGGGCAGCACGTAGGGCATCGTCAGGTTCTCCGGCGAGTGCGTCTCGAACGACATCTGCCGGCTGGTGGCTCCGCCCAGGCCCAACGACTGCGCGTTGAGCGTGTAGCGCTTGTTGTAGCCGAGCGGCTCGGTGGTCTGCCACGTCAGGCCGTCCTTGGACAACTCGCCGGAAACCTGCTCGCCGCTCTCGTTGACCATCGTCACCGCGCCGAGCACGCCGAACTCGGCGCTCACCGTCACCGGGGACTCGACACTGACGCCGACGGCGCCGTCATCCACCGACGAGGTGAGTTTGGGCACCAGCAGGTCACCGAAGGGGGTGCCCTTGTCGCTGATCACCTCGGGCGCCGGTGGTTCCGCCGGACCGCCGCATGCGGTGAGGACGAGCGCCACCGCAGGAACCAATGCGGCGACCGTCAACCACACACGGCTCCGCCGCGCACGGTTTGCCGTGCTGACCTGCCACATACTCCGCTCCACCTCACAAACAGGGTTGATCCACCGAAATTCTCGCACCGATTCTACGGCCACATTGTGACGGGAATGCGACGCCGACGTCGCCACCCGGTACCGCGCGGACGACGTGATTTCTCCCCTGCGCCGCGGGCCTGTTATTGTCTCACACGCGCGCCGTTAGCTCAGTTGGTAGAGCAGCTGACTCTTAATCAGCGGGTCCGGGGTTCGAAACCCTGACGGCGCACCACCCAGAAACCCTGCTCAGGCAGGGTTTTTGTGGTTGTAGGGGGCTGCCCGGGTTCGAGCGGATACCGCTACTCGGCGATCCATTCCCGCGCCTTGGCCTCCTCGGCGACCGGGAAGGCGCGGAACTCGCCCGGCATCAGAAAGCCGACGAACTTCATGGTCTGCTCGATCCATCCGATGTCGGTGACCACGGCGAAGCGTTCCCACCGGTGGAAGTGCCGGAAGCCGACCTTGGTGTCGTCCCACACCGCGCCGGGGTCGAAACCGCCGAAATCGGGGTCGATCTCGTAGTAGATCCGAATCTTGTCGTGCCGTTCGAGGCGCCGGTTCACCTCGGGGATCAGCACCGTCTCGTAGTCGGCCTTGGTGACATGGCCGCGGCAGGCGAACGCCGCGACGTTGTCGGGGAAGCCGGTCAACTGTTCGATCATGATTTATCCTCCCAACACCCAGTGACCCGTCCATCCTGAGCGCGACCGGACCGGTGGGCGTAGAGCAGAAAGTCACTCCGGGGCCCGGTTTGGCGCTTCATCGGAGAGTCGCTGCAGCACAGCGCTATGCGGCCACCACGTTCTCCTCGGACGCCACCGCGGCGGCCATCCCCCCGACACCGGCCACGGTGGGCATCGCCAGGGTGACCTCGCCGACGTTGATCCAGCCCACCGAGGTGAGGTTCTCGTACGGCGTCGCCGAGGCGACCAACTGCAGGGTGAGGCTGTCATCCGGGGTCATCGTGTAGGCGATCCCCTCCAGATCGATGGTGACCGTGCGGGTACGGCCGTCCAGGATCACCGGGATCGGGGTGACGAGATTGCCCAGGACCAGCCCGGTGGTGTTGTCGACCAGCTGGCCGTAGATGTGCCGGCCGGTGCCCAGACCGGAGTAGGTGAGGGTGATCTCGGGAGCGCCGACGACCTCGATGGTGCTGTCCGGTGACGGAATGTCGACGTTGATCGCCAGGCTCGCCTCGGAGGCCAGTGCCGGTGAGACCAGCAGCGGGGTGGGCGACATGGTCTGCGGCCCTGAGCCGCCGAGCAGCGGAATGATCGGCAGGAATCCGCCGGCGGCGGTGGTGACGACCGGGTCGCCGTAGAAGTCCGGATCCGTGGGCAACAGGTCCGAGGAGTGGTAGTCGCCGTTCTGGTCGAACCATTCGAACCGGGGCCGGCTGGGAACCACCTCGCCGTTGACGTACTTGTCCAGCCAGTCCAGCGTCGAATTCATCAGCAGCGGAGTCTGCAACGGGTTCAACGGATCCAGGCACACCCCGTGCCCGCCGCACGCCCAGATCATGTCCACCGGGGTTCCGGCGGCCTCGAGCAGTTCGGCGTTGGTGAGGGATTGCGCAAGGGTGAACAGGCCGTCGGCGGTGCCCTGGATGAGCAGCGTCGGCGCCGTGATCTGACTGACCAGCACGGTGGGGCCGCTGCTGGCCAGGATCGCCTGCTGGGTCTGGGTCAGGTAGCCGAGCAGGTCGCCGAGGATGACGGCCGGGTAGATCTGCCCGTTGATCCGGGCCCCGCCCTCGAGCAGGTCCAAGGCCAGCAGCGTGCCCCAGCCGCTCTTGAACGCCCCGGTGGGATAGAGGGCCTCGTTCAGCGAGTTCCAGGCGATCACCGGAACGATGGCCTCGATGCGGTCGTCGATGCCCGCGGTGACCAGCTGGATACCGCCGCCGTAGGAGCCGCCGACCATGCCGATAGTCGGGTCACCCGGGGCGTCGAGCTCGGTCTCGGGCAGGGTGGCCACCCAGTCGATGATGGCCTGCACGTCGCGGCCTTCGAAGAAGGGGTTGTCCAGCTGCAGGATTCCGCCGGAATCGAACTCACCGCGAGGATCCCACGTCACGACGTTGTAGCCGGCCTCGCGCAGCGGCGCCAGACCGGGCACCAGGTTGTAGACCGACGTCTCGGAGGCCGGGTCGATGTTGCCGGCGCTGCCCAGCCCCGGCCCGTTGAGCACCGTCGGCGCGGTCTCGCCCGCCAGCAGCCCGGACGCCGGGAAGAAGTTGGTGGAGATCTGCACCCCGTCGAACGACGTCACCATGGTGGTGAACGCGACCGGGTCACCGTCGGGCACCAGCTCGCCGACGTTGACGTCGATGGGCGCGTAGACCCGGTACCCGATGAGCGGCTGCAGGAGTTCACCGAGAATGGGGGCCTGCTGCAGGCCCAGCACGATCGGCTGGACGAAGCCGCCCAGCAGCGGGATCTGCTCGAGGACCGTCACCAGCCGGGTCCGCTCGCTGACCAGGACGGTGAACCGCTCGGTGCCGGCGGTGTCCACCACGGACAGGTCCGGCAGGAACGAGAAGGTGCCGTCGGAGGCCAGTGACACCTTGCCGCCCTGGTCGGGGCCGCTGACCACCGTGTAGATCAGCGGGTTGCCCCGGGAATCGGTCGCCCCGACGTCGCCGTAGATGACGCCGTCGACGAATTCGAGCATCGGGCTGACCGAGATGGGCCCGCTGAGGAAGTCGCGCCGGGCGGCCGCGGCCATCGCCCACTCCATCGGGGAGTTAACCGGCGGCACCAGCGGTCCGCCTCCGGCGAAGGGGCTCAGCAGGCCGGTGATCTGATCGAAGATCCAGTTCGGGGCCGCGGTGGCAGTCTGGACCGGCGCGGGATCCGGAGTCCCCACCGCCGCAGCGGCAATGGTGTAGGCCGACGTCGCCGAGCGCGCCGTGGCGCGACCGGCTGCGGCCTGCGGGCTGGCCAGCCATTCGACCGCCTCGGCGCGCCGGTCGGCGGGGATGTCGAGGTCGGTCGCGGTGTCGGTCTCGGGTTCCTGATCGGTCGGTGCGCCCGCCCCGGCGTCTGTTGCGGCGTCGTCGACACCGGGCTGCGCCGATCCGGCGGAACCCGATGCCTCGGTCTCCTCTTCCGCCACGGCATCGTCGAGGACGTCGACTCCCCCGGCATCGTCGTCGGCGAGATCCGAATCATCCACGTCATCAGCCGGTTCGGTCCCGAGGTCCGCGTTCTCCTCGTCGGCGTCGTCGGCACCGTCGGCGTCATCGGCGTCATCGGTGGCGTCGTCGCCAACGTCCAAGTCGGCGCCGTCGAGATCGTCGTCGGCGTCGGTGTCATCGGCGGCGTCGGCGCTTCCCGCCGCCGAGCCGCTGCCGTCGCCGGCGTCGTCGCTGTCGGAGGTCGAGCCGGTCGCCGAGTCGGCACTGCCCGAATCGGCCGAACTTCCGGCGCGGGCGCCCGGCGAGCCGGACGAACTCGACGCCGAGGAGGCCGATCCGGAGTCTGCGGTGCCGGTGTCGGCGGCCGCGACTCCATATCCGGTCAGGACGGCGGTCCCGACACCGAGGGCGACCGCCAGGCCACCGATCCGACCCACGTATCCGCCTGCGCTCATTAGCTTGCCTCCCGACCTCGCGCGACTGCCCGGCAAACTATAGGTCTCGTCAATACGTGTGCGCGGCCGAATGAACGAACGCCGTCGAAACGGTCATAATTGCTGCAGTCAACCCGAGTTGGGCACGAAGGTGCCCGTACAGCAGGTCCGGAAGGAGCCACGGCGGACGGTGCGGGCAAAACTCACCGGTACACCGCCGCTCAGGCGCCGCCCCCGGTAGGGAGCAGAGTACGCCGCGATTCACACCCCGGCGGCCGTTCCCGCAACCCGGCGACCGGCGCAGCAATGACGCTGCCGGCGCCGAACACGTCAGTCAGCGCGGAGTGCCGAACCCACCTGGGCCGGGTTGCCCGATGAGCGGGTTGGCCGGCCCGGCGGGCTGACCCGGCTGCCCCGCCTGGCCCCGCTGTTGCTGGATGGCCTGGACCAGCGGGTTGTCCTTCATCAACTGGCGACGGTCCTCATCGGACAGCTCGTAGAACGTCCACATGCCCCACGCCGCCGGCCGCACATAGAGCGTCACCTTCTGCTTCTTGCGGGTGGACTGCGGCAGCATCGCCGGGACAGGAACCACTCGGTCGAGCGTCACGGCGCTGACCAGTTCCTGGGCGAGCTTGTCGACGTCGGTCGAGTCCTGCAGTTCGTAGACCGACGACTGGTGGCTGGGCTGCGTCGCGCCCTGCAGGGCCAGGAACCATGCCATGCCCGCGCTCCTTTGCTCGTCGTTGACAGCGCAAGCGTAGAGGACACCGGGCTGCGCGACGCGCGGTATCACCCCGCCCGGATTTCCCCGAGAGCCGGCCGGGCGCCTTCCCGGCAAGGCCGAGGACTTAGCCCATTGACGACAATGTAAATTCGCGTGCCTCAGATCGCCACACTGAACGCACTGTGCTAAACCTCACGCATCAGACACGGGCACCGTTCGGTCGATCTTGATTCGAACGTAACGACGAGCGAGTCAATATCGGACGAGAATGGATCTGTGCTGCGAAAAGACGCGAACTAGTGATAGGGTCTCAGTTAGCTGACCACCGAGGCGCCCAACCTTGGCCAGGTCGCGAACGAAGGATCGAGGAATTAGCTGATGGCAGGCATGAGGGAACCGATAGCTCCCGGTGCTGGAGACGACGACTCGGCTGTCAGCGTAACTACGCAACAACCGGTCGCGGTGTACAGCTGCAGCCGGCTGGGACGGGTGGCCAACCCCCCGGGGTTCTCGCTGGCGGACTGGTTCCGAGTCGGCCGCCGACGCTGAACCGCGGCTCAGGGCTGCCGGAGCCGGCGCACCGTCACCACGATCACGACGACACCGACACCGGCCAGTGTGACCGCCACCGCGGGCTGCTTGACGAACCGCACCACTCCGGCCTTGAGATCATCGGCCATTCGGCGCGGGTTGGCCCTCGCGGCCAACGAGTCCACGGTCACGGCCAACTGCTCGCGGGCCTCATCGATGTCCGCCTTGATCGTGTCGGGATCGCGGTCCGCCACATCTGCCTCCGTGCCTACTCGCCTACCGGGCTGTCCTGCCGAACTACCCTAGATCAGCCGGAGCGCGCGTGAGCGCCCCGGTCGACCGACCGCACCGGACACGCCGCGATACTGGAGGACATCGACCATGCCGCAGACCCCCCGGCTCGAGGTTGGCGACAACGCGCCCGCGTTCAGCCTCCCCGACGCCGACGGTAAGACCGTCAAGCTCTCCGACTATAAGGGCCGCAGAGTCATCGTCTACTTCTACCCGGCGGCGTCCACGCCGGGCTGCACCAAGGAAGCCTGCGATTTCCGCGACAACCTCGGCGAGCTCAACGAGGCCGGCCTCGACGTCGTCGGCATCTCACCCGACAAACCCGAGAAGCTGGCGAAGTTCCGCGACAAGGAAGGGCTCACCTTCCCGCTGCTGGCCGATCCCGAACGCACGGTGCTCGAGGCGTGGGGCGCCTACGGCGAGAAGAAGATGTACGGCAAGACCGTTCAGGGCGTCATCCGGTCGACGTTCGTCGTCGACGAGAAGGGAAAGATCGCGCTGGCGCAGTACAACATCCGCGCCACCGGGCACGTCGCCAAGCTACGGCGCGACCTGTCCGTCTGAGCCGGCCACGCGGCCCGGTGGTCAGTGCCACACGGTGTCGTCGTCGCGGTAGTCGATCTTCAGCACCAGGACGCGGAAGTCGTGCGGGATCACCGGGTTTCCGTGCACATCGCCGGGTTCGCAGATCACGACGTCGCCCGGATTCATGATCACCGTCTCACCCTCGATTTCGTAGTGCGCCTCATCGAGGGCGATGAACACCTCGGTCTGGATGCGGTGATGGTGCTGCCCGACCACGTCGCCCTTGCGGAAAGAGACCTCCTGGATGAACGATCCTCCGATGCCGAGGACCGCCTCGGGCACCAGGATCCGCTTGGCGTAACCGTCACCGGCAACTTCTCGCGCGTGTTCGCGCCTCAAGATCTTCATCGCCACCTCATGCGGGATCGAATCCTCGGCTGTGACCACCCAAGCACGCACATGGTCTCGAACGACCGGTTTCGGCAATGCTCGCTACGAACCGGCACCGCGCCGCGAACATCGACAGCCCGGTGGACGGTGGTCGACGTGGTTCGAACCTACGGCGCGACCTGTCCGTCTGAGCCGCCCAGGCGGGCCAACAGCAGCGCCTCGGCGGTCGCGGCCCGCTCCAGCACCCCCAGGTGCAGGCTCTCGTTGATGCTGTGGGCCTGCGTTTCGGGGTCTTCGACACCGGTCACCAGGATCGCGGCGTCGGGAAACGCCGCGGCGAACGCGGCGATGAACGGGATCGAGCCACCGACCCCGGCCTCCACCACCTCGGCGCCCCAGGCCTGCCGGAAAGCCGCGCGCGCCGCGTCGTAGACCGGCCCCTGCGCGGTGATCGCGTACGGCTGGCCGACGTCGCCCGGCGTCACGCTCACCTGCGCGCCCCACGGTGCGTGCCGCTCGAGGTGGCGGGTCAGCGCCGCCAGGTGTTCGCCGGCGTCACCCCCCGGGGCCACCCGCATGCTGACCTTGGCGCGCGCCCGCGGGATCAACGTGTTCGACGCCCGCGCGATCGGGGTGGTGTCGATGCCGATCACGGTGATCGCCGGCTTGGCCCACAACCGCTGGGCCACCGAACCCGAACCGATCTCACCAACACCGTCGAGCAGCCCGGTATCGGCGCGCACCCGTTCGGGTGTGTAGTCCACATCGGCTGCGGTGGCCTCGTGCAGGCCGTCCACCGCGACGTTGCCCGCATCGTCGTGCAGGCTGGCTAGCAGCCGGATCAGCACGGTCAACGCGTCCGGAACGACACCACCCCACATGCCCGAGTGCAGCCCGTGGTCCAGCGTGGCGACCTCGACCACACAGTCGGCCAGGCCGCGCAGCGACACGGTCAGCGACGGGATCTCGGTACTCCAGTTGTCCGAGTCGGCGATGACGATGACATCGGCGGCCAGTGCGTCGCGGTGAGCGGCGAGCAGCGCCGACAGCGAGGGCGAGCCGGACTCCTCCTCGCCCTCGACGAACACCGTCACCCCGACCGGAGGTGCGCCCCCGTGGGCACGGAACGCGGCCAGGTGGGTGGCGATGCCGGCCTTGTCGTCGGCGGTTCCGCGGCCGTAGAGCCGGCCGTCGCGTTCGGTCGGTTCGAACGGCGCCGAGTGCCATTGCGCGCGGTCACCTTCGGGCTGCACGTCGTGGTGGGCGTAGAGCAGCACCGTCGGCGCGCCCGGCGGCCCGGGGTGGTGGGCGATGACCGCCGGCGCGCCGCCCTCGGCGACGATGCGCACCTGTTCGAACCCGGCCGCGGATAGCAGCTTGGCCACCGCCTCGGCGCTGCGCTGCACCTCGGGCCGCCGGGCCGGGTCGGCCCACACCGACTCGATCCGGACGAGATCTTCGAGGTCGGCCCGCACCGAGGGCAGGACCTCACGCACCCGCGTCGCGATGTCGCTCATGAGGTCGAGGTTATCGGCTCGGCCGGGCGGTCGATTCGGCGCGGCGGCGCTCCTCGGCCACCCGGTCCTTGCTGCGCAGCAGCCGCAGCAGCGTCACCAGCAGCAGGCCGCCGGCCACGTTGCCGATGGCGGTGTAGCCGAACCAGCCCAGCCAGTCCAGGTAGCCGAACGGCGCCCGACCGGTGATCAGCGCACCGAAGATCAGCAGGGAATCGAGCACCGAATGGTACAGCTGCAGCCCCGCCAGCAGGAACGCACCGGCGACGGCGGCGGCGATCTTGGCGACCATGGCGTCGGTGCCGTGCTGCATCCGGGTCATCAACGTGATCACCATGCCGCCGAGCAGCGACAGCGCGGCCGTCTGAAGGGAGAGCGGGGCTGTCGCGTAGTGGGCGGCCGACTCGATGGTCTGCTCGTGCAGCCGCGGCAGCGCCGTCATCATCAACCACATCAGAATCCAGCCGCCGGCCAGGTTGGCCACCAACGTGCCGCTCCACAGCTTGATCAGCTGGCCGAAGCCGGCCCGCTTGGCGGCGACGGTGGTGACCGGGATCAGGAAGCCTTCGGTGAACAGCTCGCTGCGTCCGAGCAGCAACGCCAGGAAGCCGATCGAGAACGCCAGCCCGGCCAGCAGCGGCTCGCCGGTGGCATCCAGCACCGCCAGGTAGGCCAGCACACCCACCGCGATGTCGGTGCCGCCGAAGAAACCGGTGGCCAGTACCTCCCGCCAGCTGCGGTGCAGCCGTTGGGTGCCCTCGTCGACCACCCGCTCGAAGGCGTCCTCGAGCGCATCCTCGATCGGGCTGTCCGACCCTCCCAGCTGCCTCTGCTGCGCCACACGTGTCCTCCGCTCCGCCGACTGCGATGAGCGGGAGTACCCGCAGCAGCGCCGGGCGAAGCAGCGGCGGTGGCGCTAGCGTTCCTCGAGCACCGCCACCGCTGCGGCGGTATCGGCCTCATGGGTCAGCGACAGGTGGATCGTCACCTCTTGCAGATGCTCGGCGATCGCCCCGGACAGCCGAACCCGCGGACGGCCCCACATGTCGGTGATCACCTCGATGTCGCGGTGGATGCCTTCGGGCAGCACCGGCCGCTTGGAGAACCGCGACCCCGACCATGCCTTGATGACCGCCTCCTTGGCCGCCCAGCGCGCCGCCAAGTGCCGCGCCGCCGACGAACTCTTGTCGGCGGCGTCGCGCCGCTCACCGGGGGTGAACGTCTCGGCGAACACCGTGCCGGGGCGGTCCACCTGTTCGGCGAACTCCGGGATGGAGACGAGATCGATTCCTATCCCGACAATGGCCATGGGCGACACGCTATCTCACGGATCACCGCCGATACACGCCGTCCTCACCGAGTCGCGACGCCGTGTCGAGGAGCATGGCCGCCTCGGCCGCCTTCTCCGACTCGTCATGGTCGAACCGGCGGTCGGCGGGCCGCTCGAACATCGCGCGTCCGCCGGCGATCGCCGAGGCCAGCCGGTGCCGGCCGGCCAGCACCCGCTGCTGGGCCTTGACCTGATAGTCCGAGCGCTGCTCCGGGCTCAACGCCGCCAGGAACGCCTGCGGATGCACCAGGGCGATCAGACCCGACACGTGGCCGAAGCCCAGGCTGGTGACCAGGCCCGCCTTGACCGGGTACTTGTCCCCCAGCCGCAGCGTCTCGCGCGGCCACACGAAGTGCGCCGAGGTAGCCAGTTCGTCGTCGACACAGTCCAGGCTGCGGTTCGGCGGGACCACCCCGTCGCGCAGCACCTGGCACAGTCCCATCATCTGGAAGACCGCCGCTCCGCCCTTGGCGTGGCCGGTGAGGCTCTTCTGGCTGATGACGAACAGAGGTGCGCCGTCAGAACGCCCCAGCGAGGCGGCCAGCCGCTCGTGCAGCTCGGTCTCGTTGGGATCGTTGGCCAGCGTCGAGGTGTCGTGCTTGGAGATCACCGCGATGTCGTCGGCACCCACACCCAGCTTGGCCAGCGAACGGGCCAGCACCGACTCCCGGCCGCCGCGGCCGGCGCCCAGCGCCCCCAGTCCCGGCGCCGGGATCGAGGTGTGCACCCCGTCGGCGAACGACTGTGCGTAGCCGACCACGGCCAGCACCGGCAGACCCATCCGGACGGCCAGGTCACCGCGGGCCAGCAGGATGGTGCCACCACCCTCGGCCTCCAGGAACCCCAGCCGGCGACGGTCGTTGGCGCGGGAGAACTTCGAGTCACTGATGCCCTTGGCGCGCATCATCTCGGTGTCGGCGGTGGCCGCCATGTCACCGAAGCCGATGACGGCCTCCAGCGTCAGGTCGTCGAAGCCGCCGGCCACGACCAGCTCGGCCTTGCCGAGGCGGATCTTGTCCACACCCTCCTCGACCGAGACCGCCGCGGTGGCACAGGCGCCCACCGGGTGCACCATCGCGCCGTACCCGCCCACGTAGGACTGCATCACGTGGGCGGCAACGACGTTGGGCAACACCTCCTGCAGGATGTCGTTCGGCTTGGCGCGGCCCAGCAGGTTGCCGTGATACATCGTCTGCATCGAGGTCATCCCGCCCATACCGGTGCCCTGGGTGCTGGCCACCAGGCTCGGGTGCACCCACCGCATCAACTCCGAGGGGGTGAAGCCCGAGGACAGGAACGCGTCGACGGTGGCGACGATGTTCCACAGCGCGACCCGGTCGATCGAGGTCGCCATGTCCTGGCTGATGCCCCACACCGTCGGGTCGAACCCGGTCGGGATCTGGGCGCCCACCGTCCGCGACAGCTTGGTCTTGCGCGGCACCCGGATCTCGGTGCCCGCCTTGCGGATCACCTCCCAGTCACCGGAACCCTCGACGGGGCGGGCCACGGTGTGCTCCGGGTCGAACTGCACGAACGCCCGGGCGTCGGCCTCGCTGGAGACCACGAACCGGAAGTCCTTGTCCAGGAACACACTGACCAGCAGCGGTGAGGCATGGTCGGGATCGATCGCGCCGTCGTCGACGAACTCACGGATGCCGCACCGCGAGACCACCTCGTCGTGATACCGCTCGACGAGCTCGGACTCGTCGACCAGGTCACCGGATTCGGTGTCGTACCAACCGGGTTGGGGGTCGTCCTCCCACTTGATCAGTCCGGTGGTCCAGGCCAGCTCCAGGACGCCGGCCGCGGACAACTCGTTGTCGACCTCCATCTCGAAGCGGGTCCGTGAGGAACCGTAGGGGCCGAGCTCGGCACCGCCGACGATGACGACCAGGTCGGCAGGGTCCACGTCCAGGTCCGCCCACTCCGGAGCCGTTGCGGCGGCGTGCGGGTGCGGCGGCGAGGGCAGCGCGGCGACCAGCCGGTCGTCGGCCTCCTCCTCCGCCTCGTCTGCGGCGGGGGCCAGGGCCTCCTCGCGGGCCTTGGTGGCCAGCTCGGCGAGATCCAGCTCGGCCTCGGCCAGGCCACCGGTCAGGTCGGCCTGCACCGGCTCCCGGGCAGCGGCCACCTTCGTCTCGACATCGCAGAGGTCCAACAGCATTGCGGCCATCTGCTCGGTCGAATAGGTGGTGACACCGGCTTCCTCGACCGCGTCGACGATCACGTCGTTGTGGCCCATCAGGCCGGTTCCCCGGGTCCAGCCGATCAGGGCGTGCGCCAGGCTGACCCGCTGCGCCCACGACGACTCGGCCTTCCACCGGGACACCACCGCATCCAGCGCCGACTTCGACTCGCCGTAGGCGCCGTCGCCGCCGAACATGCCGCGGTTGGGCGAACCGGGCAGCACCACGTGCAGCCGCGCGGCGATGTCGCGATCGGCGCTGATGTGCGACAGTCCGGCGATGAGCCGCTGAACGGCCCACAGCAGCACCTTCATCTCCATCTCCGCGCGCGAGCCCGCCTCGGACAGGTCGCCTCCGACCCGCGGCGCCGCGAACGGGAACAGCAACGTCGGTGTCAGAGCGTCCTTGAGATGGATCGACTTGGGCCCCAGGCTCTCGGTCTGTTCGGTGCCGACCCACTCCACCAGCGCGTCGATGTCGTTGTAGGAGGCCATGTTCGCCGGCACCACCCACAGCTGGGCGCCGTAACGCGCGCTGTCGCGGTAGAGGTTGCGGTAGAACTCGAGCCGGCTGTCGTCGAGGCGTGACGTGGTCGCGACGACGGTGGCCCCGCCGTCGAGCAGTTGCGCCACCACCGAGGCCGCGATGGACTCCTTCGAGGCGCCGGTCACGACGGCGACCTCGTCGACGTAGCGGCCCTTGCCCGGGTTCTCCGCGCCGGCGGCAGCCCGGGCGAACAGCGATGCGTGCACGTTGCGGCCTGCGGCCAGGGCCTTGCCCTGCCAGTAGGTGGCCTGCGTGCCCACCACGTGACCGGCGCCCTCGAACCGCTCGGCGAGCCGGGGCCACTGCGCGTCGACGTCGCCTTCGTCCATCAACCAGATCTTGACCAGATCCTCACGGGCGCTGGCCCACCGGTCGTCGAACAGCACCGCCTTGCGGCCGTCGAACGACGGCGCCACCAGGCGCGGCCAGTCCGAGCCGAGTTCGGCGGTGACCAGGTCGATGAGTTCGGCGTCGGCGGCCGTATCGGGGGTCACCAGCGGACCGCCCAGACCCAGCTCGTCGAGGATGGTGCGGGCCGCCGAGGCCAGCACACCGTCAGGTCCGGTGACCTTCTCGGCGAACTCGCCGAGCGCGGCGGAGTCGACGACACCGCCGCCGGCACCGCCGGCCGAGGGCAGCGACACCGACACACCCTGGCGGGCGGCCACCGCGGCGACCGCGGCGTCGATCACCTTGTCCACGCCGGCGGCATCGGCCAGGGCTCCGTCGTGCAGGCCGCCCAGCGCACCACCGCGAACGCTGGAGCCCTCCCGGGTCCCCAGCGCCACCTCGACGGTGGCGTGCCGGGCCCAGCCGTCGCCGAGTTCCCAGGTCTTCTTGACCCGCTCGGTGATGTAGGCCGGCCGCTTGCCGGACGGCCCGAGGACCGTGCGCAGCTGGTCGTTGACCGCGTCGGAGAGCACCGGGCCGAACGGCTTGTAGGTGCGCGCCAGCTTGGTCACCTGGCCCTTGAGCCCGGCCAGGTCGGCTTCGGCGGCACCGTCGATGGCGCCGAGGTTGAGCTCCGAGCCGAGGTCGACGAGCATCTGGTTGCGCCGCGAGGACGCACCGTCGGTGATGGACTCGATGGAGTCCAGCGGCTCGATCTGGTCGATCCGAATCTTGGCCGACAGCGCGATCAGCGCCATCGTGGCATCGGCCGCGTCGAACGACAGGTCGTCCGGGCGCGGCCCGCCCGCCGGAGCGGCCGCCGGCACGGGTGCGGCCGGAGCCGCCT
>NZ_JBSWXU010000017.1:0-59685 GCF_056160785.1 Mycobacterium sp. ABE4_509
GCGCAGCGCTGGCGGCGCCGCGCCGATCATCCGCTCAACGATCCGTTCACCGCCCGGGCCTGCCGGGCCGCGGTGCGCAGCGCCGAGGCGATCGTCGCGCTCTACTCCGCGCGGCCCTGACCGGATCGGGCCCGGATCAGGGCGACTCGGTGACCGTCTGGGTCTGGGTCTCGGTCTGGGTGACGGTGCTGGTGCTGACCGAGACGCTGGGACCGGTCGTCGTCTCGGTCGTCGTCTCGGTGGTGGTCGGTGTGGTGGTGGTCGTGGTGGTGGTCGGCTCGGTGGTCGTCGGCTCGGCCGTGACCGTCTCGGTCACCGTCGACGGCGCCACCACGGGCGCCGAGGTGGAGGTCAACGGCGTCAACGGTGTCGGAGTCTGGTCGGTCCCCGGGCCGGAGTCACCGGTGATCGCGCGGGCCAGGCCGTAGACCACCAACGCGATCAGCACCGCGCCCAGCGCGCCGAAGGACACCAGCGCGACAGGCTTGCGGTACCACGGGACGTCTC
Source organism: Mycobacterium sp. ABE4_509 (assembly GCF_056160785.1). NCBI lineage: Bacteria > Bacillati > Actinomycetota > Actinomycetes > Mycobacteriales > Mycobacteriaceae > Mycobacterium > Mycobacterium sp. ABE4_509. The sequence continues at coordinate 508 of NZ_JBSWXU010000017.1, forward strand.
CGCCGGCCGGCGGGTACGGCGCCTGGCCCGCCGCGTCGCCGTAGCCGCCGCCGAGACGCCTGGTCGGCTCGTTGTCGGGGTAGTTCGGGTCGTCTGGTCCGTAACGTGCCACGAAGCCCGATAGTAGGCGCTGGGGTCAGGGCTCCGACGGCGTTCTCTGGGTGAGCCTGGGCCGGCGGGTCGTGGTCGCGGTCAGGTCGGTCTCCTTGGTCCGGGGAGGCCGGGTGGTGAGCGTGGACGGGCCGGACTCGGTGGTCTCGGTGATGACGGGTTCGGGGTTGATGTCGGTGGTCACCGGGGGGCTGGTGCTGGTGATCGTCGCGGTCGTGGTCGGTGTGGTCACGCTGCGGTCGGTCACCGAGTAGGTCGGCTCGACGAAGTTGGTCGGCGCCGGGTCGGGTTCGCTCGCCTGGCGCACCACGTAGCTGATCGACCAGACCAGAACCGCGAGCACCGTCAGCGCCGCGATGCTGACTCCGAGCAGCGTCGATGTCCGGTTGTGCCACGCCACCGGCGGCGCATCGTCACGATCGCGGCCAGTCACGGGCACCGATAGTAACCATGACCTCAGCTGCGACGCTGGGTCAGCGCAGCCGGGTGGCCACCTCGTCGGCGACGAACTCGATGTGTTCGAGATCGCTCATGTCCAGAACCTGCAGGTAGATCCGCTGGACTCCGGCCTGCAGGAACGGGCCGAGCTTGTCGACGATCTCGTCGGGAGTGCCCACGGCGGGGGAGTTCGAGCGCAGTTCGGCGACCTCGCGGCCGATGGCCGCGGCCCGGCGGGCGATCTCGGACTCGTCGCGGCCGGCGCACAGCACGAAAGCCGCCGAATAGGTCAGCGAGTCCTTCGCCCGCCCGGCCTCGTCGACGGCGGCGGCCACCCGCGCGTACTGCCGGGTGAGCGTCTCCAGGTCGACGAACGGGGTGTTGAACTCGGTGGCGAAGCGCGCGGTCAGTGCCGGGGTCCGCTTGGCGCCCAGCCCGCCCAGAATGATCGGCGGGTGCGGCGTCTGGGTGGGTTTGGGCAGTCCGGGCGAGTCGGCGACGGTGTAGTGCGTGCCCGCGTAGTCGAAGGTCTCCCCGATCGGGGTGTCCCACAGTCCGGTGAGGATCTCGAGCTGTTCGGTCAACCGGTCGAACCGTTCACCCAGCGGCGGGAACGGGATGGCGTATGCGCGGTGTTCGGCCTCGAACCATCCGGCGCCGATACCGAACTCGACGCGGCCGCCGCTCATCTCGTCGACCTGTGCCACCGAGATGGCCAGCGGGCCGGGGTGGCGGAAGGTGGCCGAGGTGACCATGGTGCCGAGCCGGATCGAGGACGTTTCGCGGGCGATGCCGGCCAGCGTGACCCACGAGTCGGTCGGGCCGGGCAGCCCGTCGCCGCTCATCGCGAGGTAGTGGTCCGAGCGGAAGAACGCCGAGTACCCGCAGCGCTCGGCGGTGCGGGCGACGGCGAGCTGATCGGCGTAGCTCGCTCCCTGCTGGGGTTCGACGAAAACACGGAAATCCACGGGGTCCACGGGTCGCCAGCCTAGAGCCCGGCCCGGGACTTCTTGACCGCATCCACGGCGTCGGCGGGACCGTCGACACCGACCCTGGCCTCGTCACGTCCCGCGGCGAACATCAGCAGCTCGCCCGGATCGCCGGTGACGACGACCCGGGGCCCTTTGCCGACGGTGGCCAGCGTCCGGCCGTCCGGGGTGGCGAACTCCACCGTGGCCGGGGAGTTGCGCAGCGTCATCCGGGCCATCATCCCCACCGGCCGGCGCAGGGCCGAGGCGGTCTGATCGTCGATCGGGCGGGGCTCCCAGTCCGGGCGGGCCCGCCGGACGTCCTCGTGGTGGATGAACATCTCGGCCACGTTGGCGATCGGGTCGAGCAGCTTGAACGGCGAATACAGCGGCGGCCCGGAGGCCACCTGGTCGAGCAGCTCACCCCAGTCCGAGGACGCCGAAACCTTCTTCTGCACCCGCTCGGTGTAGTCGGCCAGCGCGGGGATCAGGATGCCGGGTGCGGCGTCGAGGCGCCGCTCCCGCACCACCAGGTGCGCGACGAGGTCGCGGGCGTCCCAGCCCTCGCACAGGGTCGGGGCGTCGGGCGGGAGGTCGCGCATGGTGGCCACCAGGGCGGCACGCTCGCGCTGTGCAACGGTCATCTGAACTACCTTCCCTCGTGCGGTCATGTGAAACACCGTCAACCGAGCGCGCGGTCGAGGTGGTACCGCTGACTGTTCAGCGTAGAGCTCGGCGTGACCGGCACGCGGCGCAGTCATCGGGTGGGTTTCCCGATGTCGAGCAAGAAGATCTGGATCAGTGATGCGGGCGTGTTCGCCGAGGATGTGCGCCCCCGGGATGCGGTCCGACGCGGCGTCGGTGAGTACCTTGCACAGCCCGGTGCGGGTCTTGCATCGCCCAGCCGTAGGCGACGTCCTCGTAGCGGGCCACGCCCACCCGGTAGTCCGGGCCCGCCAGTCGCGGGGTGGTGAACACCGCCGACGGCACCGGGCCGTGGTCGACGTGTCTGAGCGGTTTCGCGGTGCTGATGTCGCCGAACGCCCGCTGCGGTTTCCGGGGCGGGTTCGGAGTCAAACCCTGCCGGGAGAACTGTTGCGGCTCAGAAGCTCTCGACGCCTTCGATGCTGATGACCATGCCGTGCCCGGTGCGGTCGTTGGTGAATCGGGTGCCGTTGACGTCCGCGTCGATCGTCCAGCCGACGGCCGAGTAGGTCCGGTAGTCCAGGGTGACCGTCGGGATGGCGCCGAGATTGCCCAGTACCCAACTGATGTCGCCGTCGGTGTTGAGACGCACTCCGTTGGCGGGCATGCCCTCGATCTCGGGAGCGTTGACGAACGAGGATTCGCAGCCCACCTCCTGCGTGTCGAGCTGGCAGCGGGTCTTGCCCGACTTCGTCTCGATGAACACATAGCCGTTCTGCGGGCGCAGGACCTCGGCGCCCGGCGCCGGGGTGGCCGACGGGTCGGGTCGCGGTTCGATCGTCGAGGGCGTAGGCGGTTCGGGCAGCGGCCGGCTCGGCCGGGTGGTGGGGAACTCCGGCTCCTCGAACGAATCGGGGCTCCTGGTCGCGGTGCCGTCGATGGAGGTCGAGCAGCCGGCGAGCAGCGTGCACGCCCCGATCACTCCCGCGACGACCAGTCGAGCCTGCATCACCCCAGCGTACGCAAGCTGTTGCCAGAGTGACGGGAGTGACCCGCGGTGCCGCGCTGGATCTAGTCCTGCCCCGATGCGCCGCGACGCCAGCCGCTGATCCTGCGGCCCACACTGTCGACGGCGGTGGTGGCCGCCTGGCCCACGCCGGTGACGATGCCGCCGACTCCCTCGCGAATTCCCTTGACCAGCGGATCGTCGGACTGATCGAAGCTGCCCCGATAGTGGTCGGACGCCGCGCCGACGTCTTCGGCGAACCGGGCATCCTCGTCGCGGGTCGGGTAGTCGCCCGCCAGGACCGCGCCGTACCCGCCGGAATCCACCCACTGCATCACCGCGTCGGCGCGCAGCGCCGAGAACGGGTGTGTCTGCAGCTCGAGGTTGAGCAGCTTGAGCACACCGTCACGCATGTCGCCGGTGCGTTCGTACTCCCGGGCCTGGGCCAGGAAGGCCTGGGAATCGAGTTTGTCCAGCCGCCGGCCCCCGGCCAGCTTCATCTCGACCCGGATCGCGGTGTCGACGTCCTGGGTGCACAGCAGGCCGGCCCGGTCACCGGACAACTCCGACTTGCGCTGCCACTCGAGCAGCGCGGCGACGATCGCCCGCAGCGCCCAGCCGCCCAGCGGCACGAAGCCGAACGAGTCGGCCACCCGCATCAGGTGCATCAGCATCGTGCGGTAGACGGCATGGCCGCTCAGCGCGTGCCCGAGTTCGTGCCCCAGGACGAAGCGCATCTCCTCGTGGTCCATCAGGTCGCACAGGCCGGAGGTGACGACGATGAACGGGGTGTCCATCCCGATGCAGAACGCGTTGGGCTGCGGGTCCTGGTAGACGAACAGATCGGGTCTGTCGGTCGCGTCGAGCACCGCCACGCAGTCGTCGAGCAGCGCGTCGAGGTCGGCGAACTGGCGCGGGCCCACCTTGGCGGCGCTGGCCAGGTACAACAGCCGATGCTGGCGTTCGCGCAGCATCGCCGACATCACCTTCAGGACCTGGTCGAAGCCCCTCAGGTGGCGCAGCGCGCTCAGCGCCACCCGGTCGGCCGGGTGTTCCCAGGCGCGCGAACTGATGCCGGGGAAGTTCCTGCGCACCGGTGCGGCACCGGTCGCGGGTTGTTGGGTCATCATCGTGCCCTTCGCCGCCCGTTGCCTGCCATCCGCCAGGATAGGCGCGCTGTGGTGGGCCGGATCGCGGCCGGTGACCGGGGGTGTGCGCCCCCGGTCGGCGCCGGGAATCGACGGGATGGACAATAAAGTGGCCCCGCGGCGGTGCGGCCGACGGAGGTCCGGCGGCCGTCGGGGCGGCGCTGAGAGCATGGCGCCGCATGTGGGGATCGGCGGCAGATTCGCTTCACCGGCCCGGCGCGGTGTTGCCAGGGCGCCGGAGAGTGACTTACGACACGTCTTGGATTGACGGCGCCGTCGAATGTGCGGTCTACCTCGACAGGCGGATTCGTGGCCGTTCGGCAACGGCGCTGGTCCGGGAAATTTTTTTGGACTCGAACGGGACCGGAGCTCAGCGGTCCGGTGTCGGCATCGACGTTGCTGGCAGCGCAGGTCGGGACGGAATTGCGGGAACTTGCGGCATTGCTGACGCCCTTGGGCGCTCTCGTCGTGAATTCAATTTGCCCGGCGTACTCCGTCCGGATCTGCCGGTATTGCACCTTGTTATGATCTTGAAACTTCGAAATACGGCGATTGCGGTGTATATTTGCTCCATTTCGTGCTCGGCGCTGGGGGTAGCGCTGAGGCCGTGGGAGGGCTTTCTCAGCGAGGTTCGTTCGTTCGCTCGCCGACAGGTCGATTCCCGTGGTACCAACTACACTCATGCTCTCATCGAGAGGTGCATTGAGAGGTGTGCAAGGTGTCTCGTGTAGGTGTAACGCCGGTCGCGGTCGTCGGTATGGCGTGCCGGCTGCCGGGTGGAATTGATTCGCCTGAGCAACTCTGGCAGGCGTTGCTGCGGGGTGACGACCTGGTCACCGAGATCCCACCGGGCCGGTGGGACGCCGAAGAGTACTTCGACCCCGAGCCGGGCGTTCCGGGTCGCTCCGTGTCCAAGTGGGGCGGCTTCCTCGACGACGCCGCGGCGTTCGACGCCGATTTCTTCGGGATCTCCGAGCGTGAAGCGGTAGCCATCGACCCGCAGCACCGGCTGCTGCTCGAGACCGCCTGGGAGGCGGTCGAGCACGCCGGCATGGACCCGGCGGCCCTCGGCGGGGCGCTGTGCGGGGTGTTCATGGGACTCACCCACAACGACTACGCCTATCTGGCGGCTGACGCCGAGGCGCTGGAGGGGCCCTACGGCTTCACCGGCACGAGCTTCAGCCTGGCGTCCGGCCGCGTCGCCTACGCGCTCGGCGTGCACGGCCCGGCGATGACGGTGGACACGGCATGTTCCTCCGGCCTGAGCGCCATCCACCTGGCCTGCCGCAGCCTCGCCGAGGGTGAGAGCGACATGGCGCTGGCCGGTGGCGTGTCGGTGCTGCTGGAGCCCCGCAAGGCGGCCGGCGGCTCGGCGGCGGGCATGCTCTCGCCGACCGGCCGGTGCCACGCCTTCGACGAGGCGGCCGACGGGTTCGTCTCCTCGGAGGGATCGGTCGTGCTGACCCTCAAGCGGCTCGACGACGCCATGGCCGACGGTGACCGCGTCCTGGCGGTCATCCGGGGAACAGCGGCCAACCAGGACGGCCACACCGTCAACATCTCCACCCCGTCCTCCGAAGCGCAGACCTCCGTCTACCGGTCCGCGCTGGCGGCCGCCGGCGTCGAGGGCCCGACCGTCGGGCTGGTGGAAGCCCACGGGACGGGTACCCCGGTCGGCGACCCGCTCGAGTACGCCAGCGTGGCCGCGGTGTACGGCACCGACGGCCCCTGCGCCCTGGGTTCGGTCAAGACCAACTTCGGGCACACCCAGTCGGCTGCCGGCGTCCTGGGCGTGATGAAGGCGGTGCTGTCGGTGCAGCACGGCGTCATCCCGCGCAACCTGTACTTCAGCCGGCTGCCCGAACAGCTCGAATCGGTCCAGACGGAGCTGTTCGTGCCCCAGGCGACCACGGCCTGGCCCGTCTTCGGCGACCATCCGCGCCGGGCCGCGGTGTCGGCCTACGGTCTGTCCGGCACGAACGTGCACGCCATCGTCGAGCAGGCCCCGGCACCGGTGACGGAATCGCCGGCCGGCGACCGCGCATCCGGGCCGTTGCTGTTCCCGCTGTCCTCGACCTCGGCGCCGGAGCTTCGCCGCACCGCGGGCCGGCTGGCCGACTGGCTGGCCAACAGCGGTGACGGTAACGGCCGCGGACCCGCGATCGATCTTGTCGACGTGGGCTACACCCTGACCCGTCGGCGCGGGCACCGTCCGGTGCGGACGTCGGTCGTCGCCGAGGACCGCGAAAGCCTGATGCAGGCACTGCGGGCCGTCGCCGAGGACGAGGCCCCGTACCTGCCCGCAGTGGCCCAGGACGCCACCGGACCGGTGTGGGTGTTCTCCGGGCAGGGCTCGCAGTGGGCCGGCATGGGTGCCGAGCTGCTGCAGGCCGAACCCGTCTTCGCCGCCACGGTCGCCGAACTGGAGCCGCTGATCGCGGCCGAGTCCGGCTTCTCGGTGACCGAGGCGATGTCGGCGCCCGACGTGGTCACCGGCATCGACAAGGTGCAGCCGACGATCTTCGCCATCCAGGTGGCGCTGGCCGCCGCCATGAAGGCGCACGGCGTGGCCCCCGGGGCCGTCGTCGGGCACTCGATGGGCGAGGCGGCCGCGGCGGTGGTCGCGGGCGCGCTGACGCCCGAGGACGCCGTGAAGGTCATCTGCCGGCGTTCCAAGCTGATGACGACCATCTCCGGCTCCGGCGCGATGGCCTCGGTCGAGCTGCCCGCCCAGCAGGTGCTCTCCGAGCTGGCTGCCCAGGGCATCAAGGACGTCGTCCTCTCGGTGGTGGCCTCGCCGCAGTCCACGGTGGTCGGCGGTGCGACCGACGCGATCCGGGATCTGGTGGCGATGTGGGATGCGCGCGGTGTGATGGCCCGCGAGGTGGCCGTCGACGTCGCGTCCCACTCCCCGCAGGTCGACTCGATCCTCGACGATCTGATCGACGAACTGGCCGACATCGAGCCCACCGATCCGGTGATCCCGTACTACTCGGCGACGCTGTACGACCCGCGTGAGATCCCGCTCATGGATGCCGATTACTGGGCCGACAACCTGCGGCACACGGTGCGGTTCAGCGCCGCGATCGGTGCCGCGCTCGAGGACGGCCACCGGGTCTTCGCCGAGCTGTCACCGCATCCGCTGCTGACCCACGCGGTCGAACAGGTCGCGCGCTCGTCCGATGTGCCGTTCGCCGCCATCGCGGGGATGCGCCGCCAGCAGGAGATGCCGCACGGGCTGCTCGACCTGATCGCCGATCTGCACAGCGTCGGAGCGGCGGTGGACTTCGCCACGCTCTATCCGTCCGGGCGCCTGCTCGACGCTCCGCTGCCGTCGTGGACCCACAACCGGTACGAGTTCGAGTCCGATGCGCTGCACGTGTCGAGCCGGGCCGGCTCGATGGTGCCGGTGCACCCGCTGCTCGGTTCGCACGTGGCCCTCCCCGAGGAGCCGCAGCGGCATGTGTGGGAAGGCGAAGTCGGCACCGGCTCGCATCCCTGGCTCACCGATCACCTCGTGCACAACGTGGCGGTGCTGCCCGGTGCGGCCTTCTGCGAGATGGCCCTGGGCGCCGCGCGTCAGGCGCTCGGCGAGGCCAGCGTCGTGCACGACGTCTCCTTCGAGGAGATGCTGCTGCTCGACGAGGTCACCCCTGTCGCCGCATCCGCCGCTCAGCTGCCCAGCGGGGCAATGGAATTCGTGGTCGAGACGCACAGCGACGGCGAACGCTCCACCCGGGCACGCGCCCAGCTGCGCGCCGACGAGGCGCTGGACAAGCCGCTCAGCCGCGACCTGGACGCGCTGCTCGCGCTGCACCAGAACCACGTCGACGGCGCAGACCTGCGCTCGGCCTTCAAGGCCGTCGGCATCCACCACGGCCCCGCTTTCGCCGGTCTGGCCAACGTCTACACCTCCGACGAGGTGCTCGACACGGTGATCGCCGAGGTCGCGCTGCCCGGCCCGCTGCGCTCGCACCAGGGCGGCTATTTCGTGCATCCGGCACTGCTGGACGCCTGCTTCCAGTCGGTGATGGCCCATCCCGACGTCCAGAACGCGACGGGTCTGCTGTTGCCGCTGGGTGTTCGCCGGTTGCGCGCCTTCGCGTCGGCCCGCAGCGCCCGGTACTGCTACAGCCACATCATCAAGGCCGATTCGAGCGGGGTCGAGGCGGACTTCGACGTGCTCGACGAGCACGGCGAGGTGCTGCTCAGCGTGACCGGTCTGCAGCTCGGTGCCGGTGTCTCCGAGGCGGCCCAGGCCGATCGGCTGCTCAACCAGCGGCTGCTGGCGCTGGACTGGCAGAAGCGCCCCTTCCCCGAGTCCGACGTGGCCGGGCAGGGTGACTGGCTGCTGATCGAGCTGGGCGACGAGAGTGACGCGTTGAGCACGCAGCTCTCCGAGGCCCTGCAGTCTCGCGGTGCCGACTGCGTGACGCTTTCGTGGTCGGGAAGCTGCGACCACGCCACCAACGTCGACACCCTCACCGCCCTGCTACGCGAGCGGACGTTCGCGGGCGTGGCGCTGCTCAGCGGGCCGGTCGAGGGTGGTCCGGACGACCGGACACCTTTCCGGGGTGGGGATTTCGTCCGGCTGCTGGTGCGAATCACCAAGGAGATCACCGAGGCCGCGTCGCGGCTCTACGTGCTGACCCGCAACACCCAGAGCGTGCTGGACGACGATGTGCTCAACCTCGAGCACGCGGGTGTGCGGGGCCTCATGCGCGCGATCGGGATGGAGTACCCGAGGCTGCAGGTCACCCAGATCGACACGGATGCCGCGACCGACCCGCAGCTGCTGGCGCGCCAGCTGCTGCTCGACTCGCCCGAGGACGAGACCGCGTGGCGGGACGGACAGTGGTACACCGCCAGGCTGTGCCCCTCTCCGCTGCGCGCCGACGAGCGGCACCGGATCGTCGCCGACAACGCCGGCGACGGCATCCACCTGCGGGTCGGCACCCCCGGTGACCTCGAGTCGCTGGAGTTCGTGGCCTTCGACCGGGTGACGCCGGGGTTCGGCCAGATCGAGGTCGCGGTCACCGCGTCCAGCATCAACTTCGCCGACGTCCTGGTCGCGTTCGGCCGCTGCCCCAGCTATGACGGGCGGCTGCCCGAACTCGGCTCCGAGTTCGCCGGCACCGTAACGGCCGTCGGCCCCGGGGTCACCACGCACAAGGTCGGTGACCGCGTGGGTGGGGTCTCGCCCAACGGGTGCTGGGGCACCTACGTGCTGTGCGAGGCGGAGCTGGCGACCAAGCTGCCCGACGAACTCTCCGAGTCGGCCGCGGCGGCGGTCGGGCTGGCGTACGCGACGGTGTGGCTGGGCCTCGAAGAGCTGGCCAGGATCCGTACCGGCGACAAGGTCCTGATCCATTCCGCGACCGGCGGAGTCGGTCAGGCCGCGATCGCCGTCGCGCGGGCTGCGGGTGCGGAGATCTACGCGACCGCGGGCAGCGAGCAGCGGCGGCAGTTGTTGCGCGACTGGGGAATCCAGAACGTCTACGACTCACGCACCACGACGTTCGCCGACGAGATCCGCGCCGACACCGACGGCTACGGCGTTGACGTGGTGCTCAATTCGGCCACCGGAGCGCTGCAGCGGGCCGGTCTGGAGCTGCTCGCCTTCGGCGGACGGTTCATCGAGATCGGCAAGCGCGACATCTACGGCGACACCCGGATCGGACTGTTCCCGTTCCGGCGCAACCTGTCCTTCCACGCGGTGGACCTCGCGCTGATGACGGTCACCCACCCGAGCGAGGTTCGCAGGCTGCTGGATGTGGTGTACCGGCTGACCGCCGACGGAACCCTGCCGCTGCCGGACATCACCGAGTACCCGTTGACCGACGCGGCGAACGCGATCCGGCAGATCGCCGGCGCGCAGCACACCGGCAAGCTGGTGCTCACCGTGCCGCGTACCGGCAGCAGCGATGCCGTGCTGCCGCCCGAGCAGGTGCCGGTGTTCCGCCGCGACGGCTCCTACATCGTCACCGGTGGTCTCGGCGGTCTCGGGTTGTTCCTGGCCGAGAAGATGGCCGCGGCCGGGTGCGGACGCATCGTGCTCACCTCGCGCAGCGACCCGTCGCCGAAGTCGCTCGAGATCATCGAGCTCATCCGGGCCACCGGCGCCGACATCGTCGTCGAGTGCGGTGACATCGCCACGGCCGGCACCGCCGAGCGGCTGGTCGCCTCGGCGACGCGCACCGGCCTGCCACTTCGGGGCGTATTGCACGCCGCGGCCGTGGTCGAGGACGCGACGCTGGTCAACATCACCGACGGGCTCGTCGAGCGCGACTGGGCACCGAAGGCGTACGGCGCGTGGAATCTGCACCTGGCCACCGTCGCCGAACCGCTCGACTGGTTCTGCTCGTTCTCCTCGGCGGCGGCCCTGGTCGGTTCGCCCGGGCAGGGCGCTTATGCGGCGGCCAACAGCTGGCTGGATGCGTTCATGCGCTGGCGTCGCGGGCAGGGCCTACCGGCCAGTTCGATCGCGTGGGGCGCGTGGGGTGAGATCGGTCGTGGCACCGCGATGGCCGAAGAGGACGCCGCGATCCTGCCCGACGAGGGCGCGCAGGCGTTCGAGACTCTGCTCCGCTACGACCGTGTCTACACGGGCTATGCCCCCATCCTCGGCGCTCCGTGGTTGACCGCGTTCGCAGAACGCAGCCCGTTCGCCGAGCTGTTCAAGTCTGCGTCCGAAGGGGCGATGGAGTCCAGGAAGTTGCTCGTGGAATTGGCAGCGCTGCCGAAAGAAGAATGGGCGACGCATCTCCGCCGGCTGATCTCCGAACAGGTCAGTCTGCTGTTGCGCCGTCCGATCGATCCCGACCGTCCGCTGTCGGAATACGGTCTCGACTCACTCGGCAATCTGGAGTTGCGCACGCGAATCGAAGCTGAGACAGGCGTTCGCGTGAGCTCGATGGACCTGACCACCGTTCGCGCGTTGGCCCAGGTTCTATGTGACTCCCTGACCGTCGACGAGGTCACGTCGGCTCCGTCCTGAGTCGTCGCGACCACTTTCGCAAGAAGGGAAGCAGTTCATGTTCGAGTTGGCACCCATCCATGAGTGGGAAGGCGATCCCGGCGCACATGTGTCCTGGGTCGCCTCGCCCGCGACATTGGCGAAGGCTCAGCAGGCTCCCATCAGCCCGGTACCCGTCAGCTATCAGCAGGCGCAGCACCTCCGCAGCTACCGCGAGCATCGGGCACGCGGCACCGAGATGGCGCGGTTGACGATCCTGTCCTGGAACATCGACGGGCACTGCGACGTCCGGGCGATGACCTACGTGATCAACGCCTACCTGCGCCGGCACGACACCTATCGCAGCCGGTTCGAGTTCACCGAGGACGACCGCCTCGTCCGGCGCACGCTGCCGAACCCGAGCGACATCAAGTTCGTGGCGAAGAAGCACGGCGAGCAGACCGCACAGGACTGGTGTGCCGACATCCTGGCCACGCCGGGTCCGTTGCAGTGGGACTGCTTCAGGTTCGGGATCATCCAGCGGGAGGACCATTTCACGTTCTACATGAGCGTCGACCACGTCCATGTGGACGCGATGTTCATCGGTCTGCTGTTCGTCGAGATCCACCTGATGTACGCCGCGCTGATCGCCGGCGGTGGACCCATCGCACTGCCGGAGGCCGGCAGCTACGACGACTACTGCCTGCGGCAGCGCCAGTACACTTCGACGTTGACGACCGATTCCCCGCAGGTGAGCGAGTGGATCGAGTTCGCCAAGCGCAACGACGGTACGTTGCCGCGTTTCCCGCTGCCGATCGGCGACCCGTCGGTGCCCTGTGAAGGTGACCTGATGACCTTCGAGCTGATGGACGAGGTGCAGTCGGACCGGTTCGAACAGGTCTGCACCGCGGCGGGCGCCCGCTTCATCGGCGGTGTGTTCGCCTGCGCCGCAATCGCCGAACACAGGCTCACCGGCAGCGCGATGTACCACACGATCACTCCCACGAGCACCCGCGGTCCGGAGGAGATGATGACCACCGGGTGGTTCACCGGCACCGTTCCGATCACGGTCCCGGTGAACCCGTACTCGTTCGCCGAGACCGTCCGCGCCGCGCAGGCGTCGTTCGATTCCGGTCAGCGCCTGGTACACGTCCCGTTCCAACGGGTTCTCGAACTGGCCATGCACGAAGGCGAAGTGCGTAGACCGGACGCGGGGGTGCCGATGATCTCCTACCTCGACGCAACCGTGGCGCCGTTCTCACCGGACGTCGTCGCGCAGTGGAACGCGGTGGGCGGCAAGATCTACAGCGAGATGGGTGCGGCCAATCAGGTCGGCATGTGGGTCAACAGGTTCGGGACGGGCACCACGGCTACGGTCGCGTTCCCCAACAACCCGATCGCGCGGGAATCTGTGACCCGCTACATGTCCGCGATGCGGTCGGCGTTCCTCGGTGTGGTCGACGGCCGTCGCGACGCTGCGTCGACCCGGGTCTCGCTCAACGAGCCCCTGGGATCCGGGATGGCATGAGCATTTCGTGGGGACTGAGGCGTGGTTTCCTCAGTGACTGAGCAGGTGCTTGACCCGGCCGACGACCTGCTCTCGTTCACCGATCAGCTGTTGGTTCTCGGTCAGCACGCCACCGGCCAGGAGCTGGTCATGCAGGTGATGTGGCTCTACGAGCGCCCGATCGACCTGGATGCCCTGAAGCGGTTCCACCGCGACTTCGGCCACGGCTTGCTCGGCCGTCTGGTCGAGCGCTCACCGCTGGGGTTCGGGCGGCACCGGTGGGTGGCCGCACCCGGACCCGCCGGTGGCATCGACTTCGCCGACACCAAGCGGCCCCGGGCCGAACTGTCCGACTGGGTCGAGGAGTGCGCGCAACTGCCTGTCGACCCGGAGCGCGGACCGGGCTGGCGGATGGGCGTGCTGGAGATGGACGACGGCGCGACCGCCGTCAGCCTGGTGATGTCGCACTGTCTGTCCGACGGGATGGGGGCGCTGCTGACGATCGCCGAGACGGTCCGGGGCGAGGTGTACCAGTTCGGCTATCAGCCGCCGCACGCGCGGCCCCGCGCCCGCGCGTTGCGGTCCGATCTGTCCCAGACGGTGCGCGACATGCCGGAGGTGGCCCGGACGCTGGTGGCAGCCGCCCGGGTCGGGTTCGGTCGTCGCCACGACATCGCCGGTTCGAAGCCTCCCCGCGACGGTGCTGCCCGCCCGACGGCCGGTGCTACCGGCGGGGACACCAACGTCGTCCTTCCGTCGATCACCGCTCATGTCGACCTCGATCAGTGGGATTCCCGGGCGGCCGCGCTCGGCGGAACCAGCCACGCCCTGGTCGCCGGATTCGCGGCGAGGATCAGCGAGCGCATCGGGCGCCGCCGGGCCGGCGACGGCGCGGTGACGCTGCAGATCCCGATCAGCGACCGGGAACCCGGTGACACCCGGGCCAACGTGGCCTCGCTGGCCTACGCGACGATCGACCCGACCGACGTGACGACGGATCTGTCGGGGGCCCGGCGCGCGGTCAAGGAGGCGCTGGCGACGCTGCGGGACTCTCCCGACGAGACGCTGGAGCTGCTGCCGCTGACCCCGTTCATCCCGAAATGGGCCGTGCGGCGAGGGTCGGACGTCGTGTTCGGGCTGGCCGATCTGCCGGTCTCGTGCTCCAATCTCGGCGATGTCGACCCGATGGTGGCCCGGGTGGACGGCAGTGACGCCGACTACGTCATGCTGCGCGGGGTGGACCGCCGGGTCAGCCGCGATTTCCTGGAGAAACGCCGTGGCCTGCTGACGGTGCTCGCCGGCCGTCTCGCTGGCAAGATCGCGGTCACGGTCGTCGCGTACCCACCGGGCGGGAAGTTCACCAGGGAACAATTGCGCACGTTGGTGGCGGAAACGCTGGATGAATTTGGCATCGTGGGCGTGGTGGACTTCGAGACGGGGCCACGATGACGAGGGGAGGTGCCCGGATGGCAGCCGACACCTGTCCGCGCCCCGACGCCGACACGGCGACGAACAGCGCCGAGGCCGGCCCGGACAACCGCCTGACCCTGCTGGACCACGCGGGCATCCAGTTGGTGCGCGCCACCGGGCGCAAGCAGCTGATGCAGGTCGCCTGGGTCTACGAGCACCCGGTCGACTTCGACCGGCTCGAGCAGTTCCACCGCGGCCTCGGCTACGGCCTGGCCGGCCGCCGGGTCGAGCGTTCCGTGCTGCCCTTCGGCCGGCATCGCTGGGTGTCGGTGACGGGCCCGCAGGCGCCGCTGGAGATCTCCCCGCGCCGACGCGACCGTAGTGAGCTGTCGGACTGGCTGGACGAACGCGCCCAGGTGCCCGTCGACCCCGAACGCGGCCCCGGCTGGCATGTGGGTGTGCTGCAGATGACCGACGGGTCGACCGCGATCACCATGGTCGGCTCGCACAACCTGGGCGACGGTGTCGCCGGAGTGCTCTCGGTCCTGCAGGCGGTCGCGGGCACCAAGCCCGACTTCGGCTATCCGCCGCCGCGCTCACGGCGCCGCTTCCGCGCCGCCGCCGACGACTTCCGTCAGGCCGTCCGCGAGCTGCCCGAAGCGGCCCGGGTGGCCGCCGCGGCTGCCAAGTTGGTGGTCGGCAGCCGAGACGAGGCCGCACCGGCGGCAGCAGACGACCGGCGCCGCCGCACGTGCGACTGCACCGTGGCCGTGCCGGCCATCACGATCGTCGTCGACGTGTCGGCCTGGGACGCCCGCGCCGAGGCGCTCGGCGGCAACAGCTACTCGCTGCTGGCCGGGGTGGCCGCGAAGATCGGTGCACGGATGGGACGGGCCCGGGCCTCCGACGGAAAGGTCACGCTGTCGATCGCCCTCAACGAGCGCACCGGTGTGGACGACACCCGCGCGCTGGCGCTGTCCTTCGCCAAGGCGAGCATCGACCCGGCCTCGGCGACCATCGACCTGAGCGAGGCCCGCACCACGCTGCGCCACGCCCTCAAGGAGGCGCGCGAGGCCACCGACGCGGCGCTGGAGCTCCTGCCGGTGGTGCCGTGGGTTCCCAAGCGGCTGCTCGCGCGCTACGCGTCCCAGTTCCACGGATCCACCGAAGATCTCTCGGTGTACTGTTCCAACCTCGGCGACCTCGACGCGGCGGTCGGTCGGCCCGACGGCACCGACGCCGAATACGTTCTCTTCCGGGGAGTCGACCAGGACTTCCGGCGCCACGACATGGAGGAGGCCGGTGGCCAGCTCGTGGTCGTATCCGGCCGGGTCAACGGCAAGATGTCCATCGGCATCACCGCCTACCAACTCGACTCCGACAACTCCAAGGCCCGCCTGCGCGAGGTCGCGGCCCGAACGCTGGCTGAATTCGAGCTGTCCGGCGTGATCGACTAGAAGGGTTGACTTCTGTGGCCTATTCCGCCGTGACCGACGTACTCCGCGAGCGCGCCAGCTTGCAGCCCGACGACGTCGCGTTCACCTTCATCGACTACGACAGCGACCCGGACGGCGTCGCCGTCGCGCTGACCTGGTCCCAGCTGAGTCGGCGGGTGCTCAACTTCGCCCACCAGCTCCGGGCCCGGGGCGCGGTCGGCGACCGCGCCGTCATCCTGCTCCCGCAGAGCCTGGACTACATCGTCGCCTTCCTGGGCTCGCTGCACGCCGGTCTCATCGCCGCCCCGCTGTCGGTTCCGTTCCCGGGCCACCACGACGAGCGGGTCAGCGCGGTGCTCCGGGACGCGACGCCGACGGTGATCGTGGCGACCTCGGCGGCCGCCGGCTACCTCTCGGAGTACACCGCCCCGCTCGAGGACCAGGCCAAACCCACGATCATCGAGATCGACGCGCTGGATCTTGACTCGCCGAGCCCGCGTACGCTGCGGCGTCCCAAGACCACCACGGCCTACCTGCAGTACACCTCGGGATCGACCCGCACACCTGCCGGGGTGATGGTGACGCAGCGCAACCTGAGCGCCAACTTCGAGCAGATCATGGCCGGGTTCTTCCCCGACAAGGTGGCCCCGGCGGACACCACCGCGATCTCGTGGCTGCCCTTCTACCACGACATGGGGCTCATGCTGGGTGTCTGCGCCCCGATCCTCGGCGGCTGGCACACCGTGTTCACCTCGCCGGCGGCCTTCCTCACCCGCCCCTCCCGGTGGATCCAGCTGCTGGCCTCCTACCCGTCCACGGTGACCGCGGCCCCGAACTTCGCCTTCGAGCTGGCGGCGGGACGGACCTCCGACGACGACCTCGCCGGCCGAGACCTCAGCGGTGTGCGCTGCGTGTTGAGCGGCAGCGAGCGGGTGCACCACGCCACCCTGAAGCGGTTCGTCGAGCGGTTCTCCCGGTTCAACCTGGCCGAGGAAGCCCTGCGCCCCAGTTACGGGCTGGCCGAGGCGACGCTGTACGTCGCGACCCGCGAACCCGGCCGGCCGCCGCACATCGTGCACTTCGCCGGCGAGAAACTGTCCGCCGGCCACGCCAAGCGCTGCGACAACGAGTCCGGGACGCCGCTGGTCGGCTACGGCACCCCCGAGTCACCGCTGGTCCGCATCGTCGATCCGGAGACCAGAGCCGAGTGCCCCGCCGGGACACTGGGCGAGATCTGGGTGATGGGCGAGAACGTCTGCGCCGGCTACTGGGAGAACCCCCAGCAGTCCGAGGAGACGTTCAACGCCCACATCGAGGCCGCCTCACCCGACACCCCGGCCGGTCCGTGGCTGCGGACGGGCGACCTGGGCTTCATCTCCGAGGACGAGTTGTTCATCGTCGGCCGGATCAAGGACGTCGTGATCGTGCGCGGCCGCAACCACTATCCCGACGACATCGAGGCCACGATCCAGGAGATCACCGGCGGCCGGGTCGCAGCGATCTCGGTGCAGAGCGAGCACACCGAGGAACTGGTCGTCATCGCCGAACTGAAGACCCCGGCGAATCCGGATGCCGACGCGATCGAGCACATGCGCGACAAGGAGCGTGAAGTCACCTCGGCTCTGTCCCGCTCGCACGGCCTCAGCGCAGCCGATCTGGTGCTGGTGCCCCGCGGGTCGATCCCGATCACGACCAGCGGAAAGGTCCGCCGTTCGGCGTGCTCGCAGATGTATCTCGAGGACGCGCTGACCCGCCTCGTACCCAAGTAGCCGGTGTCGCCGATGCCAAGCGCAATGCCGGTGATCGCCGCGATCCCGAACTACAACATGGCCGACAACCTGCGCAGGTTGCTCAGCCAGCTGCTTGAGGAGCAGGGCTACGACGCGATCTTCGTGCTCGACGACGCCTCGAGCGACCACAGCGCCGACGTCGCCGGCGAGTTCGGCGACGCGGTGACGTTCGTCTGGGGCGGGCAGAACAGGGGCGCCGGGGCCAACCGCAACCAGATCATCGGCGTCGTCGACGACGGGGCGATCATCCACTTCATCGATGCGGACATGGAGCTCGAGACGCCCCGGGCGGCCGAGGTGGCCAGGGATCTGTTCGCGCAGTACGCGCCGAGCGGGGTGGGCGCGATCGGCGGACTGGTGGTCCGCGGGGACGGCACCCAGGAGCCGCACAACTACGGTGCGTCGTTCTCGATGTGGGGAAACGTGACCTCGGGGCTACCGCTGGCGGTCGACCGGCTGGGCGACCGGCCCGGGCTCGCCCGTGCGGTGCAGCGGATCGCCGGGCCCCTCATGCACGACTGGCCGAACCTGTTGGCGCCGCCGGCGCCGACCCCGGCGTACTGGCTGCACGAGGGAAACATGCTCATCGAGTCGACCGTGTTGCGCGCGATCGGTGGGTACGACCCGCAGCTGCGGTCCCACGAAGCCCAGGATCTGGCGATCCGGTTGGAGAAGAGGGGTATCAAGCGGCAGTTCGACCCGAGCATCAAGGTGCTGCACCATCACATCGATGTGCGCGGCAAGAACCGGATCAAGTGGGAGAACGACGCCGCGCTGTACCTGGTGCGCAAGCACGGCGTCTACCGGTGGCTGACCGACCGGTAGCGGGTCGTTCAGAGCGCGGCGACACCCTGGAACACCATCAGGGCGCCGAAGATGGCGAACGCGGTCGCCCAGATCCGGCCGCGGAACTCGCGCATCCAGATCTGGAGCTTCTCCACCACGAACAGCGTCTTCGACGGTGCCACCAGGTAGCTGATCAGCGGGATCTCGGCGACCGCGAACGCGATGACGGCGAAGAGGATCACCGCGCTGATCTGGGTGCCCAGCGCCGCACCTGAGGCCAGGATGGCGAGCAGCACCAGGCAGTACTCGAGCGGGGGCGTCGCGGAAAACAGCCCGGCAGCGAACGCAATTCCCAGGGAATCCCCCCGGGCACCGTTCAGCAGGGCGGACCACGACAGCCGTGACGCTCCGTTCGGTCGCTGCTCCTCGTCGGTCAGTGCCGGGGGCGCGGAGGCTCCGGCACCGACGAGGACGGCGGGCTCGACTCGGCGTGCCCAGGCACGTTTGGCGATGAGCGCTGCGACGGGCACAGCCAGCAGCCCGAAGGCGATCTGAGTCGGGGCCACCACGGGATGGTGGGTGGCAGACCGCAGGGCTTCGGTGAACGGCAGAACGTGCCGCGGTAGGACGAGCAGGACGAACACCGCAACGCCGATGCCGGTCGCCATCAGACCCAACCAGTACACCAGGAGGTTGGCCATCGGCCGCGACCGCGACACCAGCAGGGTCGTGATCCCCACACGGACAGGGTCGAGTATGGCGATGACCGCCAACAGCACGACCGCTCCCCACATAGCCGAAGACCTTACCGTGCCGCTGGCAAACTCGTGCCCTGGTGCGGGCACCGAAAATCAGGTTCAGTCATCTTCGCTCGCATCCGAACCGCTGTCGGCCGCCGATGTGGCCGTATCGGAAGCCGACGACGTGGTCGTGGAGGCCGCGGTGCGCGCGCCGACGAGTCGGCGATCGTTTGCCCCGTCGTCGCTGCGGTCGTCGTCGCCGCCCTGGGTTTCCGCCGGGGAGTCCTGCTCGACGGTGTCCGCGCCGTCCTGTTCATCGGAGTCGGTGGCCGGCTCGTCGCTCTCGGTCGGTTCGTCGAGGACCTCGGTGTCCGATTCGGTCTCGGTCTCTTCGGTCTCTTGGGTCTCGGTGGCTGTGGTCTCTTCGCTGGTCTCTTCGGTGGTCTCGGTCTCTTCGGTGGCCGTCGCGTCGGCGTGCTCGTCGACGGACACCGAAGTCGTGGCGGCCATCAGCTCTGCATCTGCGGTGGTCTCTGCACCGGTGTCTGTGGCGGCGTCGGACTCCCCGGACTCCTCCGATTCCTCGGCCGGCGGGTTGAGCCAGGTGACCTCCGGGCCGCCGATGCCGTACGGCCCCGGGACGGTCGTGCCGAACGGCCGTACGTCGAAGTAGTACTCGATTCCGTTGTCGAGTCCGGTGGGTATCGACAGTGCCAGGTTGCAGACGAATTCGATGGGATCGGGTCCGTAGAAGATGTTCCACGACGTCGGCTCGCCGGGGCTGGTCTCGCGGTCGTAGGCCGCCTCCACGATGACGCGGAAGAACGGATCCAGCGTCTGGGCCATGGCTTCGCCGACCAGCGGGATGGCCTCCAGCGGGGTCAGCAGCGGCAGGGTCTCGGTAGCGGCCAGATAGTAGGAGGTGTCCCCGTACTGGCCCTGGTCGATGATGCCGGGGTCGTCGAGGCTGTAGTCCGGATAGTTCCGATGCAGTTGCTGGACGGCCATCATCGCGTTGGCCCACGCCAGCAGGTTGAGCGGGTTCACCGGCCCATCGGCCCAGAGGTCGTACTGGATGGCGAAGTCCACCGTCGGGTACTGCGTGTCGGTGGGGGTCGGGCCGCTGAACGTCGCCCCGCCGTAGGTCAGGCCCAGCGGAATCGTCACGCCCTCGGGTCCACGGGCCAGGAAGCCGCCGTTGGGGCGGTTGCCGTTGCCGATCAGGACGAACGACACGACCGGTCCCTCGCCGTCGGCGTAGGTCGCCGCCAGCTCACGCTTCTCGAAGGTGGCGATGGTCGCGCTCTGTGAGTAGCCGAAGACGACGAAGACATCGTCGAGGGCCGGGGCCGCCGAGGCGGACACGTCTCCGTTGTAGACGCACGTCCCCGCCGGACCGACGATGCAGGCGTCGAGATTCTCCAGGCCCTCGGCCACCGACTCGTCGAAGGTCAACGTGCCCACATCGGGGGCGAACTCCTCCGGCGTGATCACCGCCACCGGGTTGTAGCCCTCGGTGCCGCCACCGGGAATGCCGGACCCGGGCAGGGTGGAGGCCGGCTGCACGAAATTGTCCACCGCCTTGCCCAGGTACTCCTCGACGAACTCGAGGCCGTCCTCGTCGGTGGTCAGCGGGTCCCCGGACCCGCCCATCACCAGGACGGTGGTGCGCGCAGCGAGAACGACCAGGGATGACGCCGTGGACATCAGTGTCAGCAGGACCGCGCCGGCCACGGCCAGGAGCGCCATGCCGGCCGAGGTCAGCTTCACTCGCACGGCGGGTCCTCCCTTGCCTTGTCGGCGTGGACGATCGGCATCATGTCGGCATCATGGTCGCTGTTATGTCCACCGCGCAGCGGGGTTGCCCGGCAAACAGCATCTCTTCGACGGAGATGGTAGTCCGTCCCGCGGGCCGCCGCTGGGCGAGGGTCCAAAAAAGTTTTGCCCAGTGTCGTTGCGCTCGCTCGGCGGGCGGAACGGGCGAGTGACCGTTGGATCCGGCGTACCGGCGTCCAGCTAACTGCTCGACATAGCGGGAGAGATTCCGGCTGCGGTCCCGGACAACCCGGTCACCCGGCGGCTAGGCCCAGTTGCTCGGCCAGCGACGCATAGTCCGACGTCAGTCGCCGGCGCAGACCGGCAACGGCGGCTCCGGTGGTCGCCCTGATGGCCGATGCGTGCGCCACCGCGCCATTGACCTGTTCGACAACCGCGGCGCTGGTCAGCGTGTCGGTGCGCAGCAGAGCATGTTCGTTGTCGATGGACATGGCGAAGTCGCGGCACTTCGGCTGGTACTCCAGCGCAACGGTCGGGGTGGCCGACACCGCGGCCAGGATGCCCGCGTGCAGTCTGCCCACCACGACCGCCGAGCAGCGGGCCAGCGTGCGCACCGCTGCCACCGGGTCTGCCGGCTCCACGATCTCGGCGGGGAGGTCCGCGAGTGCCGTTGCGGTCCACTGTCGGTCGCTGCCGTTCATC
The DNA here is from genome assembly GCF_056160785.1 of Mycobacterium sp. ABE4_509. Classification (NCBI taxonomy): domain Bacteria; kingdom Bacillati; phylum Actinomycetota; class Actinomycetes; order Mycobacteriales; family Mycobacteriaceae; genus Mycobacterium; species Mycobacterium sp. ABE4_509. The sequence goes on from NZ_JBSWXU010000017.1 coordinate 21,926, forward strand.
AGAATGCCGACGAACCGGTACCCCTGTCCGGCCAGCTGGCGCATGGCCGCCGACATCTCGCGTGCCACCGCCAACGGATCATGTCCCCAGAGGTCGTCGCCGAATCCCAGGTTCACCCCGATGAGGCCGTCCTCGACCGCGACGTCGGGTTGGGGGAGCAACAACGCCGGATCGCCGGCCACGGCGACCTCCAGACCGGCGTCGGCAAGCAGTTCGGCGCTGCGCGGGCCGCGCACCGATACGATGTCGAACTCCGAGAGCAGTGGCATCCAGCGATTCAGCTCGGCTCTGCCCGAACCGCTCTTGCGCCCGACGAACGCCGGGTCCTCGACGCCGACCCCGATGGCGAAACTGCCCCGACGCCGGGTCAGCGTCAGGCCGCGGCGGACCAGTCGCCGCCAGTGAGCCCGGCCGACGAGGGTGCCGCCGCCGACCACCAGCGCGCTGTGCCGCAACGGCCCCAGCCCGGTGGAGCACGCCGCGATCAACTCCCTGGTGAGCACCGGCAGATCGAGAAATGCGGCCCCGGGGAGCTGTGAGCGGACCGCGTCGTAGATGGCGTCGTCGCCGATATTGCCTCTGCCGTGCCAGCCGAGGTAGGCGACCCGCGCGTCCTGGGCGCCGGTCATCGTCGGCGACTCGACGACGCGGTCGACCTTTGCGCGGTAGTCATCGCTCTCCTGAGCCTCCCCGTCAGCGCCAGCCGATCGCTGGCTATCGTCACACACCTCATCCGGACCGGCACGGGGTATGCCGGGGTTTGCGCCGCGCTGTGCGCAGTGCGGCGCAGCGCAGCGATGCTAGCCTGCTGCACAGTGACGTTGGCGGGTTTGCTCAGGCCTGTCGGGAGGGTGGTCTCGTGTTGAGGGCTTTGGGTGTGCTGCGCCAGAAGACCGACTACCGGCGGTGGAGCGAACCGCGCAACATCTACGCGTCCTGGGACAGCCGGACCAAACGGGCCGCGGAGCTGATCCCGGCCGGCAGTCGCGTGCTCGAGTTCGGTGCCGCCAAGCGGGTGCTCGAGGGCTACCTGGACGCCTCGTGTGAGTACGTGCCGTCCGACATCGTGGACCGCGGGCCGGGGACGGTCATCATCGACCTCAACGAGCGACCGCTGCCGGACCCGGCGGGCGGCCCCTTCGATGTGGCCGTCTTCATGGGCGTGCTGGAGTACGTCAGCGATCTCCCGCAGGTCGTGGCGTGGCTGTCGAAGCAGGTCCCGGTCTGTGTGGTGTCCTACGCCTGTGTGGAGAACAGCCGGCGAGCCCGGCGGTCGGGCCGGGGCAGTGTCGCCCGGATGTTCCACGGCTGGATGAACAGCTACAGCGCCGACGAGTTCTCCGCGGTCTTCGAGCAGTGTGGTTACCGGCTGGACCACTCGGAGCGCTGGGAGGATCAGCGGATCTTCGTCTTCGAACAGAACAAGTCCTGAGTCCGGCGCGCACTCGTCACTTCTTGCATTCGAGCACGCCCAGCCGGCCCCGCTGACGGAACTCCACGGCGCCCGCGGCATCGCCGGACTGTGCGATTTCCATCCATGCCTCGTGCATGCCTTGGCCGAAGCGGATGTCGTCGAACAGCACCAGGCCGCCCGGGGTCATCAACGGTCGAAGGATCTCCCACTGCGCCTTGACGAAATCGTAGGTGTGGATTCCGTCGACAAAGGCGATGTCGATGGATTTCGGAACGATGTTGATGTTCTGCTCGAAGGCTCCGCGCGTCAGCGTGAAACGATTCGAGATCTGGGCGATCGAGGCCTCGGCGACATCCGCCCAGGCGTCGTTGATCTCGAAGCTGTACAGATGTCCGAAGCCGTTGCTTTCCAGGCCGTCGGAGAAGTACATGCCGGACACACCGAACGCCGCGCCGAACTCGATCACCGTCTCGGGGCGCCGTTGCCTCACCAGCCACGTGTAGAAATTACCTTGGGAGGCAGGCGATCTCACGTCCTTGGGGCTGTACTTCGCGTCGGGTAGATCGTATTCCGGAGCGACGTGCTGTTTGCCGATCCTGGCGTGATTGGCCGCCGAGATCGCCTCGATCTGGTCCTTGTGGGGTGCCGGCGGGAAACGCGCCGGCAAGTCGGCGATCCAACCGCCGCGGATGATCCACTTGTACTTCAGCGAAGTCATGAGCACTGCCGAAGTGTAACCGTGCAACCGGCCGGCGCCACCGAGACCTTGGCCGGGCGCACGGCGCCGAGCCGGGCGGGGCGGTCAGATCAGAAGTTGCTGCAGGTGTGGGCGATGGTCAGGACCAGCCCCACGTACTGCTGAGCCCCCGGCATCGCCTGCACCTGCTGGGCCAGCGCCACGCGCTGATCGGCCGGCGAGGCGAGGAACTGCTGCAACCACGCCTGCGCCATGGGCGTCTCGGCGAGCTGCCCGGCGGCCGCCGGATCGTGCGCGTTGAGCGCGGCGACGGCCTGTGGATAGCTGCACGTGGTGTTGATGACCGGGGTCAGATCCTGAGCCGCCGCCGTACCGACCGCAGCGGTCGAGAACAACACCGCACCGCCGACCGCGGTGGCCAGTGCCGCCGCCTTGGGGAACTTCACCATATTCGTCGCCGCCCCTCCTCGTCCTGTGTTTTCCAGGCTACAGGGTCGGTCAGAGGCCGGACAGGTTCTCGCGGTTGACCAGGGCGGATAGTAGGACAGGCAGGTGCCCTCAGCCCCGGCGGTGCCGGCGTGCCGCGTCCTCCAGCAGGTCCGCGGTTTTGCTGACGCTGAGCGCCGGCGGGGTCATCCGGTCGGCGATGTCCCCGGCGCGGGTGGCGCTCTGCGGTGCCAGCACGGTGTCCAGTGCGGCGCGCAACGATTTCCGGGTGGTCTTGGAGAAGCGCAGCGCAGTGCCGACCCCGAGCTTCTTGACCTGCGCCGCCCAGACGGGCTGATCCGCGCCGATCCACAGGATCAGGGTGGGCCGGCCGGCCCGCAGACCGGCCGCGACCGTTCCCGCGCCCCCGTGGTGAACCACCGCGCGGCAGCTGGGGAACACCCTGGCGTGGTTGACGGCGCCGACCACCTTGACGTGGTCGGGGCAGGTGTCCGGGTCCACGGACCAGCTGCCGGCGCTGATCAGCGCCCGCTGGCCGAGCTGCGCGCAGACCTCGCTGATCATGGCGACGGCCTCGTCCGGGGACTCGACCGGCATGCTGCCGAAGCCGAAGTAGATCGGCGGCGGGCCGGCCGCCATCCAGGAGGTCACCTCGTCGTCGGCGGCGGTCTCGAGTTGCAGCGTCAGGGCGCCGACGAAGGGCCGTCTACCGCGCCACTCGTCGGCCAGGCCGGGAAAGAGGACCTCGTCGTAGGCCTGGATCTCGAGCGCTCCGCCGTCGACGATGCGCCGCACCGAACTGGTGCGCGCCGCCGGCAGGCCGAGTTCGCGGCGCTGGCTGTCCTCGGCCTGTTTGAGGATCCGCCAGTAGGCCCACTCGACGACGGCCCACCCCGGTGCCACCACCCGGGCCGGCAGGGGGACCGGCAGGACCTGGCTGTTGGCGCGGTGCGGGAAGAAGTGCAGCGCGGCGAGCGGGACGTCATGGTGTTCGGCGACGTTGGCGGCGACCTCCTGGAATGTGGTGCCGGTCAGGATGAGGTCGGCGCTTTCGGCCACCGAGGTCAGGGTCCTGCTCATCTGCGCCCAGCCCTCGACCATGTACTCCCGGCCCTCGCGCAGGGCGCGGGCCGGGTTCTGGATCTTCCAGAAATTGCGGAAGGTGGCCTGCTCGAGCTGTTTCTGGGAGTCGACGCCGTAGGAGTCCACCGGAGCCGGTGAAACGGCCTGCTCGGCGAACGCGATCAGGTTCGGGGGCACGGCGAGGTGCACCTCGTGGCCACGGCTGCGCAACTCCGCACCGACCGCCGCGCAGGGCTCGATGTCGCCGCGGGTGCCGTGAGCGGCTACAGCAAATCTCATGGTCCGCCTTGTCCGGGGGTCGTCGCTACGTGGTCGTGGTGGCTGGCAGTGTGCCCGAAACGAGCTGTGGTCGGGCCGTCGTCGCGCCGGTGCTGAGGCCATTCTGAACCGAGAGCCGGGTTGCGGTGCAGCCGCCACCGGGTTGCCGTGGCGTCGGCGAGCAATTCGATCCAGCGGTGCGAGCGTGTAGCCTTGGCGCATGTCTCGGCGCGCCGATTCAGCGGATGCGTTGACTTCTCCGGTGTTCAGCGGGTTGGCGAAAGTGATCGTGCGCCACCCGCTGGTCGTCCTTGTCCTGTGGGTCGCGCTCGCGGCCACCCTGGCCATGACGGTGCCCACGCTGTCGTCGGTGGCCGAGCGCAATCCGCCCGGGTTCCTGCCCGACGACTCGGTCGTGCTCAACGCCGGCGACGACATGCAGGAGGCGTTCGCCGAGACCGGCGCCGGCAACGTCGCCATCGTCGTGCTGAGCAACGACGACGGGCTCACCGCCGCGGACGAGGCGACCTACCGCGAGCTCGTCGCCCGGCTGCGCGCCGACACCGACGACGTGCTCTCGACGCAGGACTTCATCACGATTCCCGAAATCCGTGAAGTCATGAGCAGCGAAGACGGCAAGGCCTGGCAGCTGCCGGTCAGCGCGGTGGGCGTCGTCGGCAACGCCGAGGGGCAGACGGCGTATCGCAACATCGTCGAGACGGTCAAGGAGGTCACCGCCGGCACGACGCTGGACGCGCAGGTGATCGGGCCGGCCGCGACCTTCGACGACGTGCTCAAGATCGGCGAGTCCGATCAGCACGTCATCGAGATCGCCACCATCCTGATCGTCCTGACGATCTTGATCATCGTGTACCGCAACGTGGTCGCGATGCTGCTCCCGTTGCTGATGATGGGCGTGGCGCTGGTCGTGGCGCAGGGCATGGTCGCCGGGCTCGGGGATCTGCGGATCCTGAGCCTGGGCCCGCAGACCCTGATGCTGATGACCGCGATGATGATGGGGGCGGCCACCGACTACGGGATCTTCCTGTTCAGCCGCTACCACGAATGCATCCGCGAGAACATGACCTCCGACGAGGCCGTGATCGGAGCGATGGACTCGATCGGCAAGGTCATCGCCGGTTCGGCGGGCACCACCGCGGTCACGTTCGTCGGCCTGTCGTTCACCGATCTGGCGGTGTTCTCCACGGTGGGTCCGGCGCTGTCGGTGACGATCCTGCTCGCCTTCGTGGCGTCGGTGACCCTGCTTCCGGCGATGCTGACGCTCGTCGGGCGCCGTGGCTGGGTCAAACCCCGCAAGGATCTGACCAGCCGCTGGTGGCGGCGGTCCGGGGTGCGCATCGTGCGCAAGCCTATCGGGCACCTGGCGGCCAGCCTGGTGGTGCTGATGGCGCTGGCCACCTGTGCCTCGATGGTCGAGTTCAACTACGACGACCGGCAGAACCTGCCCGCCGACGCGTCCAGCAACCTCGGCTACGCGGCGCTGGACGAGCATTTCCCGGTCAGCAGCACCGTGCAGCAGTTCATCCTGATCCAGTCGCCGCACGACCTGCGCACTCCCAAGGCGCTGGCCGATATGGAGCAGCTGGCGTTCCGGGTGACCCAGCTGCCCGACATCGACCTCGTCCGCGGCGTCACCCGGCCGACCGGGGAGATGCTCGAACAGGCCCGAGCCACCTACCAGGCCGGCGAGGTCGGCGGAAAGCTCGGTGAAGCGTCCACCCTGATCGACGACAACGACTCCAACCTGAACATGCTCAGCGGGGGAGCCGACCAGCTCGCCGATGCCCTGGCCGAGATCAAGTCCCAGGTGGTCAACGCGATCGCCGTGGTGCGGCCGCTGATGTCGGCACTGACCGACCTGCAGCAGCGCTACGGCGGCACCAAGACCCTCGACGAGATCGACAAGACGGCCAAGCTCGTCACCAACATGCGCTCGCTCGGTGACGCGCTGGGAGTGAACCTGGCCGACATCAGCGATGTCTACGGGTGGGCAGCCCCCGTCGTCACCGCACTCAACGGCAACCCAGTCTGTGATTCGAACCCGCGCTGCGTGGCCTCCCGCGCGGATCTGCAGCGCATCGTCACAGCCAAGGACGACGGCACCCTCGACAAGATCGCCGAGCTCGGCCGCCAGCTGCAGAACATGGAGGGCGGTCAGACCCTCGACGAGGCGGTGCGCAGCCTCGGCGGCGGGATGGAGGAGGCGCTGGCCGCCGCGCGCCAGCTGGGCCTCGACGACCCGGGCAGCATCCAGAACAACCTGCAGCAGCTGGAGCAGGGGGCCGGCCTGCTGTCGGATTCCAGCCGCCAGCTCGCCGAGGGCGTCCAGCTGCTGGTCGACCAGACCAGGCAGATGGGCGACGGCCTGGACCAGGCCTCGGCCTTCCTGCAGGCGATGAAACGTGAAGCCGCCGATCCGCAGATGTCCGGTTTCTACATTCCGCCGGAGGTCCTCACCCAGGAGGAGTTCAAGAAGGCCGCCGAGCTCTTCGTCTCCGAGGACGGCCACACGGTGCGCTACCTGGTGCAGACCGCGTTGAACCCGTTCGGCACCGACGCCATGGACCAGGTCGCCGAGATCGTCGAGCAGGCCGACAGCTCGCTTCCCAACACCAGCCTCGAAGATGCGGAGATCACCCTGGTGGGGTTCTCGGCGATCCAGAACGAGCTGCGCAACTACTACAACGGCGATGTGCAGTTCATCATCATCCTGACCCTGCTGGTGGTGTTCGGCATCCTGGCGATCCTGCTGCGGTCGCTGGTGGCGCCGGTCTACCTGGTCCTGTCGGTCGTGCTGTCCTACGTCTCGGCGCTGGGGATCGGCGTGGTCTTCTTCCAGTTCATCCTGGGCCAGCAGATCCAGTGGACGGTGCCGGGCATGGCGTTCCTGGTTCTCGTGGCGGTGGGCGCGGACTACAACCTGCTGCTCATCGCACGGATCCGGGATGAATCACGGCCCGGGATGCGTACCGCGGTGATCCGGACTGTCGGGGCGACCGGCAGCGTCATCACCTCCGCCGGTCTCATCTTCGCGGCCTCGATGTTCGGGCTCACGTTCTCCAGCCTCAACGCCGCGGTCCAGATCGGCTTCATCATCGGCGTGGGCCTGCTGCTGGACACCTTCATCGTGCGGACCGTGACGGTGCCGGCGATCGCGGTGCTGGTCGGCAAGTTCAGTTGGTGGCCGGGCAAGCCGGACTGGGAGGCCGAGGACGAGTCCGCGGCGCAGCCCCGTCCGCAGGTGCCGGGCGATGACCTGGTCGGCGCCATCGCCGGCGGGGACCCAGGCGCCGGCGACCGGCGCTCCGAAGGCCCCTGGCCCGGGTTGTAGGAACCACCTGCCCGGCCCGGGCTGATTCCGGGCATCTCGAAGGCTTTTCTGTCCGCTCTTGTGAGGCTACTATTTCCACCCATGCAGAATTCTTTGCGTGCGGAAATCCCGGCCGGGACATGACCGGCCCGCTGCCCGGCAAGCACACCGGCCGGCGGCCGGGGCCCAACACCACCCGGGCGCTGATCGCCGACACCGCCCGCAAGCAGTTCGCCGCGTTGGGCTACGACCGCACCTCGATGCGCCAGGTCGCCCGGGAGGCCGACGTCGATCCGACCCTGGTCGCCCACTACTTCGGCACCAAACTGGACCTGTTCCTGGCCGTCGTCGAACTGCCCTTCGACCCGGCGGCGTTGATCGACCGGGTGGTCGGCGGCGGACCGGATCATCGGGCGGGGGCCGGGACCCGGCTGGCGAACGCCCTGCTCGGCGTTCTCGACGACGAGATGCGCCGGCGCCCCATGGTGGGGATGATCCGCGCGGCCACCGCCGAACCGGAAGCAGCCCGGCTGGTGCGCGACTTCCTGACCCGCAACCTGCTGCTGCCGATCGCCGAGCGGCTGGAGGCCGACGATCCCGAATACCGGGCCGGTCTGGTGATGTCCCAGATCGTCGGGTTCACGCTGGCCCGCTACATCGTCGGGATCGAACCGCTGGCCGCTCACCCGCGCGAACGCGTGGCCGCCGATCTGGGCGCCACCCTGCAGCGCTATCTGCTGGGTGAGCTGAGCCGGTGACCGGCAGCGCGGCCGGCCGCTTCCTCGCTCGGCGATGGATGCTGCTGGTCGCGGTGCTGGTGATCGCGGTGGCCGGGTTCGCCGTGTACCGGCTGCACGGGCTTTTCGGCTCCGGCCACGACGTCTCGGCGGGCGGTGAGTTGCCCAACGACGCGGTGTCGCTGAACCCCAAGCGCGTCGTCATCGAGGTCTTCGGCGACCCGGGCGCGGTGGCGACGATCAGCTACGTCGACGTCGACGCCCAGCCGCAGCGCGTCGACGACGTCGTCCTGCCGTGGTCCTACGACGTGACCACCACCCAGCCAGGGGTGTTCGTCAACGTCGTCGCCCAGGGCGACGGCGATTCGCTGGGCTGCCGCATCACGATCGACGGCCAGGTGAAGGATCAGCGCACGGTCACCACGCACAACGCATACACCTACTGTCTGGAGAAGTCCGGATGAGCGGCGGCCGCATCGGGGACCGGTCGGTGGTGCGCCGGGTCTCGGGCGCCATCCGGTGGTGGTCGGTGCCGATCGTGTTGGCATGGTTGTTCATCGCGGTGCTGACCAACGTCTTCGTGCCGCAGCTCGAGGAAGTCGGTGAATCCCACAACGTCGGCCTGAGCTCACCGGACGCCCCGTCGCTGCAGGCCATGAAACGCATGGGCGCGGTGTTCGACGAATTCGACTCGGACAGTTCGGCGATGCTCGTGATCGAAGGTGAGCAGCCGCTGGGAGCCGAGGCGCACCGGTTCTACGACACCTTGATCGGCAAGCTGTCCCAGGACACCGCCCACGTGCAGCACATCCAGGACTTCTGGGGAGATCCGCTGACCGCAGGCGGGTCGCAGAGCAGCGACGGTAAGGCCGCCTACACACAGCTGTTCCTCGCCGGCAACCAGGGCGAGACGCTGTCACTGGAATCCGTTGCGGCCGTGCGCGACATCGTGGAGCACACGCCACCGCCACCAGGGGTCACAGCCTACGTGACCGGCGGCGCACCGCTGTTCGCCGATCAGATCCTGGTCGGCGGCGAGGGGCTGGTGCGGGTCACCCTGATCACCATCGGGGTGATCCTGGCGATGCTGCTGCTCATCTACCGGTCGATCGTGGCCACGGTCCTCGTGTTGCTGACCGTCATCGTCGAAATGAGCGCCGCCCGAGGCGTTGCCGCGCTGCTGGCCGACTCCGGGATCATCGGCCTGTCGACCTTCGCGACGAACCTGCTCACCCTGCTGGTGATCGCCGCCGGCACCGACTACGCGATCTTCCTGCTCGGCCGCTACCACGAAGCACGCCACGCCGGCGAGGACCGCGAAACCGCCTTCCACACGATGTATCGCACCACCGCGCATGTGGTTCTGGGGTCCGGGCTGACGGTCGCCGGTGCGGTGTTCTGTCTGAGCTTCACCCGGTTGCCGTACTTCCAGAGCATGGGTCCGCTGGGGGCGATCGGCGTACTGGTGGCGCTGGCTGCCGCGCTCACCCTGGCGCCCGCCATCGTCACCGTCGCAGCGGCTTTCGGGCTGCTGGACCCGCGGCGCGCGGTCCAGACCCGCCGATGGCGGCGCATCGGCACCGCCGTGGTGCGTTGGCCCGGGCCGATCCTGGTGGCCACCGTCGCGGTGGCCCTCGTCGGCCTGCTCGCCCTGCCCGGCTACAAGACCAGCTACGACCAGCGTCGGTACCTGCCCGCCGACACCCCGGCCAACCTCGGTTACGCGGCCGCCGAACGGCACTTCTCCGCGGCACGGCTCAACCCCGAGCTGCTGATGATCGAAACAGACCACGATCTGCGCACTCCGGCCGGCATGATCCTGCTGGAACGGGTGGCCAGGGCCGTGTTCCACACCGAGGGAATCGCCCAGGTGCAGTCCATCACCCGTCCGTTGGGCACCCCGCTGGACCACAGCTCGATCCCGTTCCAGATCAGCGCGCAGAGCATCGGTCAGATCGAGAACCTGCCCTACCAGCAGGACCGCGCGGCCGACCTGCTCACCCAGGTCGCCGAGATCGACAACGCCATCGGGCTGCTCAGACAGCAGTACGCGCTGCAGCAGCAGGCCAACGCCGCGACGCACGATCAGCTCGAGGCGTTCCACGACACCGTCGCCGTGGCCGAAGAGCTGCGCGACAAGATCGCCAACTTCGACGACCAGTTCCGGCCGCTGCGCGCGTATTTCTACTGGGAGCCGCACTGTTACGACATCCCGATGTGCGCGGCGCTGAGATCGGTCTTCGACGCACTCGACGGCATCGACGCCCTGACCGACAAGCTGGGCGACGTCACCGCCAGTCTCGACGAGCTCAACGCGCTGCAGCCGCAACTGCTCGCCCTGATCCCGCCCCAGATCGCCAGCCAGCAGACCAACCGCGATCTGGCGATGACCAACTACGCCACCCAGTCGGGCATCCTCGCCTACACCGAGGAGGCCCTGGAGAACGCGACCGCGATGGGGCAGGCGTTCGACGCCGCCAAGAACGACGACTCGTTCTACGTGCCGCCCGAGGTGTTCGACAACCCCGACTTCCAGCGGGGTCTGCAACTGTTCCTCTCACCGGACGGCACGGCAGCCCGGATGATCATCACCCACGACGGCGATCCTGCGACCCTGGAAGGGATCTCGCACATCGACGCCATCCGTGCGGCAGCCGAGGACGCGGTCAAGGGCACCCCGCTGGGTAACGCCGACATCTACATCGGCGGCGCCGCCTCCACCTACAAGGACATCAGTGAGGCCGCCAGGTACGACCTGATGATCGCCGCCATCGCCGCGATGAGCCTGATTCTGCTGATCATGGTGTTCATCACCCGCAGCCTGGTCGCCGCGCTGGTGATCGTCGGCACGGTGGTGTTGTCGCTGGGGGCGTCGTTCGGCCTGTCGGTACTGCTGTGGCAGCACATCCTCGGGATCCAACTGCTCTGGATCGTGCTCGCCCTGTCGGTCATCCTGCTGTTGGCCGTCGGCTCCGACTACAACCTGCTGCTGATCTCGCGGTTCAAAGAGGAGATCCATTCCGGGCTCAACACCGGGATCATCCGCGCCATGGCCGGTTCCGGCTCGGTGGTCACCGCAGCCGGCCTGGTGTTCGCCGCGACGATGGCATCGTTCATCTTCAGCGACCTGCGCGCGATCGGCCAGGTCGGCACCACCATCGCGCTCGGTCTGCTGTTCGACACGCTGATCGTGCGGGCCTTCATGACTCCGTCGATCGCCGCGCTGCTGGGGCGATGGTTCTGGTGGCCGCTGCGGGTGCGCCCCCGCCCCGCCAGCCGGATGCTGCAGCCGTACGGATCCCGGCCCGCGGTGCGCCAACTGCTGTTGTGGGACGACGGTGACGAGTCCGCCCCGGCACACACCGACAGCGCGAAGGACTGACATGACGACGATGGGCGGCTACGGCTATCTGGCAGCGGCTTCCGCGGTGGCCGCACTGGTGTTCGGCGCGCTCGCCACGGTGTTCGTCCGGCGGCTGCTGCAGCGCCCGAGCACCCCGGCGGCCGAGGCGATCGGCGGGGTCGGCGCGCTGTTGGCCAAGGTGCGCGAGCACGGGCCGATGTCGCAGGACGAGGCGGACGCCGCGGCCCGCATCATCGCCGACCGCAGCGCGCCGCTGGCCTACTGCGTGCCCGCGGCGCTGTTCGCCGTCGGCAGCCTCTACGTGTTCGGCAAGCTCGAACAACTGCACGGCGCCACGCCGTCCTGGGCGACGTTCATCGGGGTACTGCCGATGCTGGGGGCTCTGAACATGACCGGGCAGCTGCACCGGATCGGTCGGCTGAAGCGAGCTCTGGACAGCACACCGGTGGGCATCGGGAACAAATCGGGTACCCGCTCGGTTGACTCCAGCGATAGTTGAGTGACATCGACTCAAGTCCAGCTTGACACGAGAGTGGCAGCAGAGGCAGGCTTGAGCGCGGTGCACTCAGTCCAAACGTTCTACTCAGGAGGCAGTAACTATGGCTCGTGCGGTCGGTATCGACCTCGGGACCACCAACTCCGTCGTCTCAGTGCTCGAGGGTGGCGACCCCGTCGTCGTCGCCAACTCCGAAGGCTCCCGGACCACCCCGTCGATCGTCGCGTTCGCGCGCAACGGTGAGGTGCTGGTCGGCCAGCCCGCCAAGAACCAGGCCGTCACCAACGTGGACCGGACCATCCGGTCGGTGAAGCGGCACATGGGCTCGGACTGGAACGTCGAGATCGACGACAAGAACTACACGCCGCAGGAGATCAGCGCGCGTGTTCTGATGAAGCTCAAGCGCGACGCCGAGAGCTACCTCGGTGAGGACATCACCGACGCGGTTATCACCGTGCCCGCCTACTTCAACGACGCTCAGCGCCAGGCCACCAAGGAAGCCGGCCAGATCGCCGGCATGAACGTGCTGCGCATCGTCAACGAACCGACCGCGGCCGCCCTGGCCTACGGCCTGGACAAGGGCGAGAAGGAACAGACCATCCTGGTCTTCGACCTCGGTGGTGGCACCTTCGACGTCTCGCTGCTCGAGATCGGCGAGGGTGTGGTCGAGGTGCGCGCCACCTCCGGTGACAACCACCTCGGCGGCGACGACTGGGACGACCGGATCGTCGAATGGCTCGTCGACAAGTTCAAGGCCAGCAGCGGCATCGACCTGACCAAGGACAAAATGGCGATGCAGCGGCTGCGTGAGGCCGCCGAGAAGGCCAAGATCGAGCTGTCGAGCTCGCAGAGCACGTCGATCAACCTGCCCTACATCACCGTCGACTCCGAGAAGAACCCGCTGTTCCTCGACGAGCAGCTGACCCGCGCGGAGTTCCAGCGCATCACCCAGGATCTGCTGGACCGTACCCGTCAGCCGTTCCAGTCGGTGATCAAGGACGCCGGCATCTCGGTCGGCGAGATCGACCACGTGGTGCTCGTCGGTGGTTCCACCCGGATGCCCGCGGTGTCCGAACTGGTCAAGGAGATGACCGGCGGTAAGGAGCCCAACAAGGGCGTCAACCCCGATGAAGTTGTGGCGGTCGGAGCGGCGCTCCAAGCCGGTGTGCTCAAGGGTGAGGTCAAAGACGTTCTGCTGCTTGACGTCACACCGCTTTCCCTGGGTATCGAAACCAAGGGTGGCGTGATGACCAAGCTCATCGAACGCAACACCACCATCCCGACCAAGCGCTCGGAGACCTTCACCACCGCCGACGACAACCAGCCGTCGGTGCAGATCCAGGTGTTCCAGGGTGAACGCGAGATCGCCGCGCACAACAAGCTGCTCGGCAGCTTCGAGTTGACCGGCATCCCGCCCGCCCCGCGCGGTGTCCCGCAGATCGAGGTCACCTTCGACATCGACGCCAACGGCATCGTGCACGTGACCGCCAAGGACAAGGGCACCGGCAAAGAGAACACCATCCGCATCCAGGAGGGCTCCGGCCTTTCCAAGGAAGAGATCGACCGGATGGTCAAGGACGCCGAGGCTCACGCCGAGGAGGACCGCAAGCGCCGCGAGGAGGCCGACGTCCGCAACCAGGCCGAGTCGCTGGTCTACCAGACGGAGAAGTTCGTCAAGGAGCAGCGCGAGGGCGAGGGTGGATCCAAGGTTCCCGCGGACACCCTGACTAAGGTCGACGCCGCGATCAGCGAGGCCAAGACGGCCATGGAAGGTACCGACATCGGTGCCATCAAGACCGCCATGGAGAAGCTGGGCGAGGAGAGCCAGGCACTGGGCCAGGCCATCTACGAGGCCACCCAGGCCGAGCAGGCTGCGGCCGGCGGCCAGGAAGGCGCTGCCGACGGTCCGGCCGGATCCGCCGATGACGTTGTCGATGCCGAGGTAGTCGAGGACGACCAGGAGCGCAAGTGAGTTCAGCCGATCCAGCAGATCGAGAAGAGCCGATCACCGTCACCGACAAACGCCGTATCGATCCGAACACCGGTCAGGTTCGCGAGAACCCGGCCTCCGGGCCGGCCCCTGGTGGGCCGGCACCGGACGAGTTCGCCGGCGAATCCCCGGAGGAGGCCGGCAAGGCCGCTGAGCTGCTCAGCGACCTGCAGCGCGTGCAGGCCGATTTCGCCAACTACCGCAAGCGGGCGTTGCGTGATCAGCAGGTGATCGCCGACCGGGCCAAGGCGACGGTGATCGGGCAGCTGTTGCCGATTCTCGACGACCTCGAGCGGGCGCGCAGCCACGGTGACCTGGAATCCGGGCCGCTGCGGGCGGTCGCCGACAAGCTCGTCAGTGCGCTTGAGGGCCTGGGGCTTTCACCGTTCGGCGAGGAAGGCGACGAGTTCGACCCGGGCCTGCACGAAGCGGTGCAGCATGAGGGCGACGGCACCCATCCGGTGGTCGGGACCGTCATGCGCAAGGGTTACCGGGTCGGCGAGCAGGTGGTTCGCCACGCCATGGTCGGCGTGGTGGACACGGTGCCCGACGCGGCCGGTTCGGATGCGGATTCGCAGGCCGATCCGCCTTCAGAATCGTAAGAATTGTCCAGTACGCGAACGAGCAGGTGAGGAGGTGACGCGATATGGCCCAACGAGAATGGGTTGAGAAGGACTTCTACAAGGAGCTCGGCGTCGCCTCCGACGCCAGCCAGGAGGAGATCAAGCGGGCTGCCCGCAAGATCCTCGCCGAGAACCACCCTGACCGGAACCCGGGTAACACCGTGGCCGAGGAGCGGTACAAGTCCGCGTCCGAGGCCAAGGAGGTGCTCAGCGATCCGGCCAAACGCAAGGAGTACGACGAAACCCGGCGGCTGTTCGCGGGCGGCGGGTTCGGTCGTGGCCGCTTCAGTGACGGCGGCGGCGGCGGCTTCGGCGGCTTCGGCGCGGGCGACGGCCAGGAGTTCAATCTCAACGATCTGTTCGACGCCGCCGGCCAGACCGGCGGCGCGAACATCGGCGATCTGTTCGGCGGTCTGTTCGGCCGCGGTGGGGCCCAGGCGCGTCCGTCGCGGCCTCGCCGGGGCAACGATCTCGAAACCGAGACCGAGCTGTCCTTCCTGGAGGCCACCAAGGGGGTGGCGATGCCGTTGCGGCTCACCAGCCCCGCTCCGTGCACCAACTGTCACGGCAGTGGTGCCCGGCCGGGGACCAGCCCCAAGGTGTGCCCGAGCTGCAATGGCGCCGGAGTCATCAGCCGAAACCAGGGTGCGTTCGGGTTCTCCGAGCCGTGCGCCGAGTGCCGTGGCAGCGGCTCGATCATCGAGCATCCGTGTGAGGAGTGCCGCGGTACCGGGGTGACCACCCGTACCCGCACGATCAACGTGCGGATCCCGCCCGGTGTGGAGGACGGTCAACGCATCCGGCTGGCCGGGCAGGGCGAGGCGGGGTTGCGCGGCGCACCGTCGGGCGACCTGTATGTCACCGTCCATGTCCGGCCCGACAAGGTCTTCGGGCGTAGCGGTGACGACCTGACGGTGACCGTTCCGGTCAGTTTCCACGAACTCGCTTTGGGGACCACGCTTTCGGTACCGACCCTGGAGGGAAAGGTCGGCGTGCGGGTGCCCAAGGGCACCGCCGACGGCCGGATCCTGCGGGTGCGCGATCGCGGGGTGCCCAAGCGTTCCGGGGGCAACGGCGATCTGCTGGTCACCGTGAAGGTGGCGGTGCCGCCGAACGTCGACGGTGAGGCCGCCGAGGCGCTGGAGGCCTATGCGAAGGCCGAGCGCGCCAGTGGTTTCGACCCGCGGGCCGGATGGGCGGGGAACCGATGAGCGCTCGCGCGAAGAGGCGAGGTTTTCGATGAGCGCTCGCGCGAAGAGGCGAGGTTCCCGATGAGCGCTCGCGCGAAGGGGCGAGGTTCGCGATGAGAGACGAGGCCCGGACGTTCCTGATCTCGGTGGCGGCCGAGCTGGCCGGTATGCATGCGCAGACGCTGCGCACCTACGACCGGCTCGGCCTGGTCACCCCGCAGCGCAGTTCCGGTGGAGGGCGCCGCTATTCGCAGCGCGACGTCGACCTGCTCCGGGAGGTGCAGCGGCTCTCCCAGGACGAGGGCGTCAACCTTGCCGGGATCAAGCGGATCATCGAGCTGACCAATCAGGTCGAGGCGCTGCAGTCCCGGGTTCGGGAGCTGTCCGAAGAGGTCGAGCAACTGCGTGCGCAGCCGCGGGCCAAGAGCACCGCCCTGGTGGTGTGGCAGCCGCGCAACCAGCGCTAGCGGGATCGTTCGCTACCGCGCCGAGGCCAGGGCACGCTCGGCGAGCGTGTCGGGATCAGGTTGCTCGTCGAGCAGTCGTTGAATGGGCCGAAACGATCTCTCCACGCTGACGGCTCGCAGCACCAGGTCGCGGACGGTCGCCAGCAGTCGATTGCGGGTGAACATCACTTTGGCCAGTTGCCGTGAGTTGCTTTGGGCGGCTTCGACCCGTGGGCGCTGAGCGTGTTCATACGCGCGGATCAGGCCGGGTATCCGCGACCGGTTTGCGCGTCGCAACATGCGACCGAGAACCCATGCCGACTCCATCGCCATGCCCGCCCCGATGCCTGCGGTGGGCAGGAAGCCGGCAGCGGCATCGCCCAGTAGCACGGTGCGTCGTGTGGTCCACACCGGTGCCCGGCAATCGGTGAGCGACCAGTAGTACGCGTCCGGGTGTGCGGTCGCGGCGTTGAGGGCGCGGGCCAGTCTTGCGTCGGGTGTCCTGATCGTGCGGCGGATACGGTCGACGAACGTCGAGGTATCCCGGGTCTGGGCGCGTGGCCCGGAGACGAAGACGCCCAGTTCGCCTGCGACCGGGTACATTCCGACGAAGAAGCCGGCCCCCCAGTACTCCTCGGCAGCTCCGGCGTCGGTAGCGTCGGTGTCGGGCGCCGCCCACATCACCCAGCCACCGCAATCGGTGTCGACGACCTCGACGGTGTCGTTGTCGAGTACGAGGTCGCGGGTTGTCGAGTGCATTCCGTCGGCGATGACGACGAGATCGAATTCGAGGTGGTGCATTCCACCCGCCGACTTGACGGAAACTTCTGCGGTGGATCGGCTTTCATTGAGCTCGGAGACTGTCGAGTCGAAACTGACCGCGCATCCGTCGGTGGCCAGCGCATCGACCAGCGCACCTCGGGCGATGCCGCGATAGTCTCCGAAACGGTCCAGAACGGCGGCCATCGTATCGTCACGCAGGGTGCGGCCGGTGTGTCCGTGCACGACGTAGCGTTCGAGAGGCACGCTCGTAGCGCGGTATGCCTCATGAACGCCGAGATCGTCGAGTACCGGGTCGACGATCGGCATCAGTCCGAGCATGTAGCCCCCGGGTTCGGGGCTGTCGCCTCGCTCGATGAGTACCGGATGGCGCCCGTCACGGCGGAGGAGTTGGGCGATGGTGACGCCGGCGATCCCCGCTCCCACCACCAGCACTCTGAGGTCGTCGGCGGCCGCGGCGTGGTACTGCGCGTGGAGATCGGTGGGGATGAGCATACGCATGCTCCCTTTTCTAGTAGCGGTTGATTGTGACTGTAGCAATGTGTGGACCGGTCGGTCCACACGCTGTGGACCGACCGGTTCACAGCATTTCCGGTCGGCGGTCGACTGCTACGATGCGTCCATGCGCACCGGCCGGATCGATGACATGGCGGTCGACCGCCGCCGCGAGTTGGTCGCCGTTGCCGCATGTGAATTCAGCAGTGCCGGCTACCGGAACGCCTCGCTGAACCGTATCGTCGAGACATGCAGGATGAGCAAGAGTTCGTTCTACTATTTTCTGCCGTCCAAGGCCGCGCTATTCGATTTCGTCGTTAGGGAATTGATCGGGGACCTGGCCGCGGAGGTCGCCATCGCCGCGCCTGAGGAATTCAGTGGGCCCGGCTACTGGAGAAAACTCGAGGAGTTCTTCTGGGAGCTCATTGTCGTGATGCAGCGACGCGAGTCCTACCTCGCGCTGGGCCGGATGTTCTACGCGGCGGCACCCGAGACCGCCAAGGCCGCGATCGAGGGCACCTTCGGGGCGATCCGGGCCTGGGTCGAAGAAGTTCTGCAGGTGGGGCGAAGAGCGGATGTCGTGCGCACCGACTTGCCGGAAGCGCTGCAGTACAGCCTCATCCTGGGGATTCTGCAGGTGTTCGACGAATGGACGCTGGCGCATTTCGAGGAATTCGCAGCCGACGAGCTGAGCGCTCTCGCCGCCGCGCAGTTCGCGACCCTGCGGCGGGTTCTCGAGGCGGCAGGGACCGCTAGCTCACCTTGATCCGGAACTGGGCGGTCGCCGACTCACCCGGCTGCACCTCGCGGTAGCCGCCCAGCCGAAGCGCATCGGTGGCGGCGGCCATCGGTTCGAAGCAGACGACGTCGTCGTTCGCGGGTGCGAATACCTGTGCGGCGGTGTAGCCGGTGTCGAAGTGGACCTCGATGCGCCGGTCGCCACCGGACACCGCGAACATCGATCCCTCGGGGACCTCGTCGAAGCCATCGTCGATGACTTTGTCGTCCAATGTCTCCGAGGTGGCCGGGTGAGCGATCGCCGCCCCGGTCGGGATGCCCCACGGATTGACCGGCCGGTGCCGCATCGCCGGCGTCTCGATCTGCCACTGGGCTCGTGGAATGCCCGGAAGTCGCAGGTAGGGGTGGAAACCGAAGCACATCGGCACCCGTGACCCAGTGGTGGCGGTGACGGTCGTCCGCACTGTCAGCGTGCGGTCCATCAGCGTGATGTCCAGGGTCAGCAGGTGCGGGAACGGGAACGCCGCGAGCAACCCGGGCCGTGCGGCGAAGTCCAGTTCTGCGGTCAGCTGCGATTCCAGTTCGGTGGTGACGTGCCAGTCCGGGTAGGCGGCCAGGGTGCCGTGGATCGGCACACCGTGCTCGTCGGTGCGCACCCCGCCGGTGCCCGGGGTCAACGTCACGACGGCACCGTCCACGCCGTAGCCGTTGCTGCTGAGCCGGTTCGCCCACGGATACAGAATCGGGATGCCCATCGTCTTGTGGTTGGACACGTAGGCCTGCAGGCCGCGGCGCTGGCCCAGCAGCTCTGCGCCGGCGTCGGAGAGCGAGGTGGCGATCATGCCGGCTTGAGGGACGTAGGTCGCGGTCAGGGCCGACGACGGGTCGCGCAGCGTGACGGTTTCGAACTCGGGCATGCCCCCGATCCTGCCAGGGCGGGCTCAGCTGGCCAGTGGATCGTGCTGGATTCGTTCCGCGGGGGCGCCTTTGGCGATCAGCGCGGCCCGGGTCGCGGTCACCATCGTCGGCCCCCCGCAGACCAGGATCTGGCGGTCGCCCCAGCTCCCGTAGTGGGTGACCACTTCGGGCAGGGTGCCGGTCTGGCGGACGTGCAGGCCGCGCGGCGGGGTCGGATCGGGGTAGTCGGCGGCCCACGGCGGGTCGAACGTCAGCTCGGACACCGGTGTCACCGACAGCCAGCGGTTGGTCGAGGCGATCTCCCACAGCGTGGGTAGGTCGTAGAGCTCGCACGGGTGTTTCGCCCCGAAGAACAGATGTACCCGCGGGTTCTCCGCGAACTGGGCCAGCTCCATGATCAGCGCGCGCAGCGGCGCCAATCCGGTGCGGCCGGCCACCATCAGCACGTCGCCGCCGTCACGGTCGACGTGCAGGGCTCCGTGCGGATTCGACAGCCGCCACCGGTCACCGGGCCGGGTTTCGCCGAGGATCGTGGTGGACACCATGCCGCCGGGCACCGAGCGGACGTGGAACTCGACGTAGCCCTGGGGGTCGGCCGGCATCGCCGGACTCAGGTAGCGCCAGCGGCGCGGCCACTGGGGAACCTGAACCGGGACGTACTGCCCGGGCAGGTAGCTCAGCGGATGGTCCATCTTGAGCCGGATCACCGAGATGTCGCGGGTCGGTCGAAGATGCTCGAGCACGGTTCCGTCGCTGAACGGCGGGCTGGTCTCGGCGTCGGCGGCACCGCTCATCACGCCGACGGCGAGGGCGACCACATCGGTGACGGCTTCGGCGGTCGGCGGGTCCCACCGGTCGCCGAGGTGTGTGCGCAGTGTTTCCAGCAGCGCGTCCTGCACCATGCTGTAGTGGGCCGGGGTGACTCCGTACTTGCGGTGGTCGCGGCCGAGCTGGGCCAGGAAGGCCACCGGCTCTTCGGCGCGCTGGGCGATCAACTCGTCGCACAGCCAGCTCAGGGCCTCGGCGAAGACGAGTCGCTGCCTGGTCATGTCGGGCGGGAACAGGTCACGCGCGGACAGGTCTGCGGCGAACCACCTGGTGTAGAAGTCACGGATGAGCGGTTCGGACTCGGGCCCCGGCGTCACCGCGGCACGAAGTGTGCGCAACGCCTGGCGATCTTCGAGTCCCACGCCGTTCGATCTTAAGTCACGGTGTCGGCCGTCTGCCGTGCCGCAGCGCGGCGGCGGCCAGCAGCGCCGCGCCGGCGAGCGCCCAGCACACCAGCACCGTGATCGCGGTCGACGCGCCGGCGCCGGCGAAGAACGCCGTGGAGCGCAGCAGTGTCGCGGTCGCGCCCTGCGGCAGGAACTGGCCCAGCGTTCCCCAGCCCGCAGGCAGCAGCTCCGGTGCGCTGGTCAGCCCCGAGAGCGGGTTGCCGATCAGCAGCGCGAGCAGCGCGCCGAGCGCGAGTCCCGCCTTGCCGAACAACGCCCCGAGGCCGAGCAGGAACAGTGCCGCGGCGGCCACCCCCAGCGTCAGCCCGGCGGTGACGCCCCAGAAGTTCTGCGTCGTGGAACCGAACACGAAACGAAGCAGTGCCGCGATCGTGACGCCGGACAGCGCCGCCGAGAGCAGGGCGGCTCCGAACTGGATGCCGTATCTGCGCGGCACCGCGAGGACCAACGCGATGGCAGGCAGCAATCCGGCGAGGGTCAGCGGCAGCGCCGAGGCGGCCAGGCCGGCCCCGCGCGGGTCGCGTGGTGAGGGCGGGGCGAGGTCCTCGATGCCGACGGGCATGCCGGTGCCCTGGTTGATCTGTTGGCCCAGCTGGGTCAGCAGCCCGGCGATCGCCGGGCTGGCGCCGGTGGCGATCAGCATCTCAGCCGGGGCGCCGGGTTCGGCCGGGGCCGCGATGCCGCCGTAGATCTCCCGGTCCCGGATGGCCCGCGCCAGCGCGTCGCGGCTCGGGTAGAAGGTCACGTCGAACGCCCCGGGCGCGTGCTGCTCGAGCATCCCGCTCAGCTGTCCGCCGGCGGCCTGCGGCCCGGCGGCGCCGATCGGCACGCCGTGCGGTTCGGACCGGGTCGCCGGGAGTGCGAACGCGATCGCCACGACGGCCAGTGCGGCGGTGATCGCGACGACGATGCCCGCCGCCCGCGCCGCCGGTGACGGCTGGTGTCCGGGGTGGGCGCGATGGGCGACCGGTGTCTGCGGGTGATGCGTCTGAGTCATCGTGACCACCTTTTCACTGAGTGTTGAATTAACAACCTGGTCCCGAGGTTAGGCGGCCGCTGACCAAATTTCAACAGCTACTGAAATGTTAGCCTTCGGATGTGGCTCCACCTGCACGAACAGCGCGTCGTCGTGGTCGACGAGAAGGTGAGCCGGTATCCCGGGATGCCGTCCTCACCGCAGCGAAGACACGGTTCGCCGAAGACGGCTACGAGAAGACGACGCTGCGCGCGATCGCCGCCGACGCCGGCGTGGACCCGTCGATGGTGCTCTACCTCTTCGGGTCGAAGAACGAACTGTTCCGAGAGTCCCTGCGGCTGATCATCGACCCGGGTGTCCTGGTCGCGGCCCTGCAGGGACAGTCAGCACCCGACGACCCCGACATCGGCGCCCGCATGGCGCGCACCTACCTGCGGGTGTGGGAGGCGCCGGAGACGGCTGCGAGCATCCGGGCGATGCTCGCCTCGGCGACGTCGAACCCCGATGCCCACGCGGCGTTCCGCTCCTTCATGCAGGACTACGTGCTGACCGCGTTGTCGGGCGTGCTCGGTGGGGGAGACGAGGCCCGGCTGCGTGCGGCGCTTGCCGGCAGCAGCCTGGTCGGCACCGCGATGCTGCGCTACCTGATGGCGGTCCCGCCGCTATCAGAACTGGACACCGAGGCTGTGGTCCAGATGGTGGCCCCGACCGTCACCCGGTATCTGACCGCCGACGCCGCCGAACTCAGGCTGCCCGCCGGCTTCGGCGGCTGACGCCCCCGTCACAGGCCGTGGATGCCCTTGTAGAACACCAGCAGGCCGATCACCACCAGGATCACCGCCACCAGAACCGCGTGCTGGCGCTCCATCCATTCCTTGAGCCGCTGCAGCGCGGGATCGAGGCGTTCACCCGAGATCGCGTAACTCAGGATCGGCGCCGCCACCGTGCTGGCCGCGATCAGCACGTACCAGATCTCCGCGACCCAGGCGCCCGCCGGCCGCAGCCCGGACGTGCCGATCGCCAAACCGGCTGCGGCGCAGATGAACAGCACCTTCGGATTGACAACGGTCAGCGCCAAACCGGTCCCGCCGGCCTTGGCCGGGGTCAGTGTGCTCATCTTCGTCATCCAGCTCGGCATGTGTGCGGACTTCTTGCGCTGTGTCCACCGGTAGATCCCGAAGATCACCAACGCCACCCCGACGATGATGCGCAACCACGACGCCCAGCTCGGCGGCTTGGCGCCCAGACCGCCCAGCAGGTTCGAGATCGCGATGAAGATCGCCGTCAGTGCGCTCAGGCCGACCAGCCACCCGGCCAGAAACGCCAGGCCGGTGGGACGCGGGCGCGGCGAATGCAGCACCAGCACCGCCGGGATGATCGTCAGCGGGGAGAGGGCGACCACCAGTGCCAGCGGAATGAGCTCGGTCAGGATTGCGCTCCAGATGTCCGACACCGAGCAAACCTAGCAAGTCGCGCAGCGCGGTGCTTGAGATCGTGGGACGGCGCCGGCGGCGCTATCGTCGCTGGATGACCCAGGTGCACCTCGGCCATGTTTTCCACATCGCCGGACAGCCCGCGGTGACCGAGGCCGCGCAGGCCCTGGTCGCGGTTCCCGATGGGGCCCTGGTCGTCGACGGTGACGGACGCATCGTGTTCTGCGGCCCCCGCGACGCGGTGCCGGCGCAGTACGCCACCGCCGCTGTGCACGACCACCGGCCGGGGTTCCTGCTGCCCGGTTTCGTCGACACCCACATCCATTTCCCGCAGACCTTCGCCGGCGATTCGTACGGCGGCGGGCAGCTGTTGGAGTGGCTCGAGCACTGCATCTTTCCCTCCGAAACCCGCCTCGCCGACCCGGAGTTCGCTCAGCGGGCCGCCGTCGAATTCTGCGACCGGCGGGTTGCCGCAGGCACCACGGCGGCCATGGTGTTCGGCTCGGCGTTTCCGCACGCCCAGAACGCGCTGTTCGCCGAAACCCGGCGGCGGGGTCTGCGCATCGTCAGTGGCCGCGGAATCCAGACCGTCGGCCCTTCCAGCGCTGCGGCGCTGCTCACCTCGGAGGAGGATGCGCTGCGGCTGACCGCTGAGGAGATCGACACCTGGCATGCGGCCGACACCGGTGACGTCGCCACCGCGCTGCTGCACGTCGCGATCGTCCCGCGGTTCTCCCTGTCGGTCACCGTCGCGACCCTGACCGCGCTCGGCGAACTCTACGAGTCGGTGCGTGACCGCGGCGTCTACGTGCACACCCACCTCAACGAGAACAACCGGCCCGGCACCGGTGAGATCGACAGCGTCAAACAGATGTACGGCGTCGACACCTATCTCGACACCTACGACGGCAAGTTCCTGCCCGGGTCCTCCGTGGGCGGCAAGAGCCTGTTGGGTCGCCGGACCATCCTGGCCCACTGCGTGCACTGTGCCGACACCGAATTGGAGCGGATGGCCGAGACCGGCACGTCGATCGCGCACTGTCCGGTCTCCCAGCTGTTCCTCGGTTCCGGGACGATGCCGTGGACGCGCACCGTGGAGTCCGGGGTGAACATCGCCGCCGGAACGGATTTCGGCGGCGGCGACGAGTGGCTGATCCCCCGTGTCCTCGGTGACGCCTTCAAGGTGCACATCAACGAACCGGGCGACGACAGTGTCTCCATGCACCCGGCCGAGATGTTGTTCGTCGGCACGCTGGCCGGGGCCCGCGCGCTGGACATGGAGGAACGCTTCGGCAACTTCGACGTGGGCAAGGAGGCCGACTTCCTCGTCATCGACCCGTCCGCGACACCGGCGCTGGCCGCCATGATCGGCGACGGTGTCCGTTCCGGCGATCCGGTGATGGCAGCGCACCAGACGCTTTTCGCGCTGCTGATGGGAATGCGCGAATCGTCGGTGGACCAGGTCTACGTGCAGGGCCGCCGGGTGAGCTGACACCTCCCGTAGTACGGCAGTGGTGGCCTGCCGTTCGCCGGTCGGTCACCGGCCCGACACCTGGCGAGGTCACAGTGGTTGCGTGTCAGGCGGGTTGACGCCGTCGGCAGCCGGGCCGGCGGAACCGGAACTGCGCGCACCCGAACGCTTCCATCTGTGGTGTGAGCGTGTGCTCGACCGCCTGCCGTGGCGGCTGGGCCGGCTGGTGGCCCCGACGTTCCTGGGCTTCTGCCTGATCAACAGCTTCACCTTCGGCGTGGACCTGGTGCTGCTGGTGACCCTGCACGGCCTGGCGCAGGTTCCCTACCCGGTCGCGGTGAGCGTGGCCTACGCCTGTGCGTTCGGATTGAGCTACGCACTCAACCGCTACTTCAATTTTCGGTCCCACGCCCCGGTCGGCCCGCAGGTGTCGATCTACGTCGTCGTGGTGATCGTCAACTACGTCGCCTTCATCCTCGCGGTGTCGTCGTTGCTGACCGCGCTCGGCGTCGACTACCGGCTGGCCCGCCTGATGGCCGGCGGCTGCGAGGCGGTCTACATGTACTCCGCGATGCGCTGGGTGGTTTTCCGGCGCGGCTAGCCGGGCACATTTACGACACCCGTATCACCGCTGTTACCGGCGTGAAACGGTGGCGGTCAACCCCTGATCGACATGTCCGTAGGGGGAGTCCCCGTTTCTGTCACGGTGAGGAAGGTCAGCAATGGCAGCATCTGAAGGCTCCGTGCATCAGCCGGTGGCGGCCGACAACGGCACGGGCGGAAAGCTCACCGAATCGCCGCGGGCCGCGCTGCTCGGGGCGATGTTCCTGATGGCCACCAGCGCGGTGGGCCCCGGCTTCATCACCCAGACCACCGACTTCACCATGAAGCTGGGTGCCGCATTCGCGTTCGCCATCGTCGCCTCGATCGTGATCGACTTCGCCGTCCAGCTCAACGTGTGGCGGGTGATCGGGGTGTCCGGGATCCGGGCACACGAGCTGGGCAACCGGGTGCTGCCCGGCGTCGGGTACGCGCTGGCCGCCCTGGTCGTGCTGGGCGGGCTGGTGTTCAACATCGGCAACACCAGTGGCGCCGGCCTGGGCACCGACGCGATGTTCGGCCTCGATCCGCGCATCGGCGGCGCCGTCTCGGCGCTGATCGCGATCGGGGTCTTCCTGAGCAAGCGGGCCGGTGTCGCGCTCGACCGGATCGTCGTGGTCCTCGGTGCCGGGATGATCGCGATGACGGCCTACACCGCGTTCGTGTCGAAACCGCCGCTGGGTGAGGCGCTGCGCAATGCGGTGCTGCCCGAATCGATCAACTTCCTCGCGATCACCACGATCGTCGGCGGGACGGTGGGCGGCTACATCACCTATGCCGGTGCGCACCGCCTGCTCGACACCGGAGTCACCGGCCCCGACAACGTCGGCCGGATCACCAGCACCTCGGTGTACGGCATCGTCGTCACCGGAGTGATGCGGGCGCTGCTGTTCCTGGCGATCCTGGGGGTGACCGCCGGTGGTGCCAGCCTGGCCTCCGACAACCCCACCGCGTCGGCGTTCGAGGCCGCGCTCGGCACCGCCGGAGGGGTGTTCTTCGGTGTCATCCTGTGGGCGGCGGCCATCACGTCGGTGATCGGCGCGGCCTACACCTCGGTGTCGTTCATGACGAAGTCGGACACCTCGCGGCGCACGCAGAACATCCTGACGGTGGGCTTCATCGCGCTCAGCGCCGTGCTGTTCGTGATGCTCGGCGCGGCCCCGGTGAAGTTGCTCGTCTTCGCCGGCGCCTTCAACGGCCTCATCCTGCCGATCGGCTTCACCGTGGTGGTGTGGGTCGCCTGGATGCGCCGCGACCTGCTGGGCGGATACCGGTATCCGGTGTGGCTCAAGAGTATTGCAGTGGCGGTCTGGCTGCTGACGCTGTATCTGGGATGGATGTCGTTGAGCGGCCTGTCCGACCTGTGGAGCTGAGGAACACCCATGAGACTGCTGAACTACGGCACCCGCGCGGTGCTCGTGGAGCTCGACGAAGCCGAGGACGTGCTGGCGTGGTCGACCGCGATCGAGTCGGCCGATCTGCAGATCACCGACGTGGTGCCCGGGGCGCGCACCGTGTACGTGTCGGCCGCCGGCCCCGAACACCTCGAGACGGTGCGCGATGTGATCGCCGGGCTGAGGCCCGCCGAGCTCGCGGCGACCACCGGCGAGGTGACCGAGGTGCCCACCGTGTACGACGGACCGGACCTCGCCGATGTGGCCCGACTCACCGGGCTGGCCCCCGACGAGGTCGTTGCCGCACACACGAAGCGGCAGTGGCGGGTCGCGTTCACCGGGTTCGCTCCCGGCTTCGGCTACCTGGTCTGCGACGACAACCCGCTCGCCGTTCCCCGCCGCGATGAGCCGCGCACCTCGGTCCCGGCCGGATCGGTCGGCCTGGCAGGGGAATTCAGCGGGATCTATCCGACGTCGTCCCCGGGCGGCTGGCAGCTCATCGGCCGTACCGAACTGCCGCTGTTCGATGTGGACCGCTCCCCACCGGCCCTGCTGAGCCCCGGTGGCCTGGTGCAATTCGTGGCGGTGCAGCGATGAGCGGATATCTCGACATCCTCGACGGCGGTCCGCAGAGCACCGTGCAGGACCTCGGGCGGCCCGGGCATGCGGCCATCGGGGTCGGCTGTGCCGGCGCCGCCGATCAAGGGTCCTATGCGCTGGCCAATCGGCTGGTCGGCAATCCGGAGGGGGTTGCCGCGCTGGAGGTGCTGCTCGGCGGCCTGCGCTTCCGGGCCGGCACCGCCCTGGTCTTCGCCGTCACCGGGGCCGAGGCCGATGTGGTGGCCGACACCGGAAGTCGCCGGGTGGTACTGGGGCACAACTCCCGTCACCATGTCGATGCCGGCACGACCGTCGAGATCGGACAGGCCCGCAACGGCCTGCGGTGCTATGTGGCCGTGCGCGGCGGGCTGGACGTACCGGCCGTGCTCGGCTCGCGCAGTCGGGACACCCTCGCCGAGATCGGCCCGGAGCCGCTGCAGGCCGGCGACATCCTGAGGACCGGAACGCAGGTGCTGGACCTGCCGGCCACCGACCTCGCCCCCGGTGAGCCGCTGGGTGAACAGCACACCCTGCGGGTGGTCCGCGGACCCAGAGACGACTGGCTCGACGACGCCGAGGCGCTGGTCGACACCAGGTGGGTGGTGTCGGACCGGGTCAGCCGGGTCGGCGCCCGGCTGACCCCGCAGCAGGCCCCCCGGCTGCGGCTGCGCGACCCGGATCGCCAGTTGCCCAGCGAGGGAGTAGGTCTCGGCGCCATTCAGGTTCCTCCGGGCGGTGAGCCGGTAATCTTCCTCGCCGACCACCCGGTGACCGGCGGCTATCCGGTGGCCGGCGTGCTGGTCGACGAGGACGTCGACCGGGCCGCGCAACTGCGACCCGGCGCCGAGGTCCGGCTGGCCTGGGCATGAGTATCTGCGCCGATCCGGCTGCGGTCGCACCGGCACAGGCGCGGCGGCGTTTCCGGGACGGACTCGTGGTTCCCACCGCCGGCTGGTCGGCCGGCTATGCGCAGGCAAACCTGATCGCGGTGCCGCGCGACTACGCGTTCGAGGTGTTGCTGTTCGCCCAACGCAACCCGAAACCCTGTCCGCTGCTCGACGTTCTGGACCTCGGGGCCCACGCCGGGCCGCTGTTCGCCGACGGCGACGTGCGCACCGACATCCCCGCCTATCGCATCTACGTCGACGGTGAGATGGTGGCGCAGACCCCGGACGCCACCGGGTACTGGCGAGACGACCTGGTGGCGTTCGTGATCGGCTGCAGCTTCACCTTCGAATCGGCGCTCCGCGATTCCGGGGTGCCGGTGCGCCACATCGAGGCGGGCACCAACGTTCCGATGTACCGCACCAACCGGATGTGCCGGCCCGCCGGCCGGATCCGCGGACCGCTGGTGGTGTCCATGCGGCCGATTCCGGCAGACCGGGTGGCCGACGCGGTGCGGATCACCTCGCGCTACCCGTCGGTGCACGGGGCGCCGGTCCGGGTGGGCGATCCGGCGGCGCTGGGCATCACCGACATCGAATCGCCGGACTTCGGTGACCCGGTGCAGATCCGGCCCGGGGAGATCCCGGTGTTCTGGGCCTGCGGGGTCACCCCGCAGGCCGCGGTCATGCAGAGCCGGCCACCGCTGGCGATCGGCCACGCGCCCGGCCACATGCTGATCACCGACCTGCCGGACGCGGAGCTGGTGGTGCCCTAACGGTCGGGGCTGTCCGGGTCGTAGCGGACGAACTGCACGGTCAGGCCGCCGTCGTCGGCCAGCATCGCCGAGTCCGCCTTGGCCGCCGCCATCCGGTACGGCGGCCGCCGCACCTGCAGCGGTGCCGGCGCGGCAGCCGCACTCTCGTCGACGTCGTCGACCTCGAACGCGATGTGCGCGAAACCGTCCCCGCTCGACTCGATGAGCTCGAGCTTGAAACCGCGCTCGTCGGCGAGCAGCGCGATCCGCCGGCTGGGGTCGGCGTTGAG
This sequence comes from Mycobacterium sp. ABE4_509, assembly GCF_056160785.1. NCBI lineage: Bacteria > Bacillati > Actinomycetota > Actinomycetes > Mycobacteriales > Mycobacteriaceae > Mycobacterium > Mycobacterium sp. ABE4_509. Next base: position 50,571 of record NZ_JBSWXU010000017.1, read on the forward strand.
CGTGCCGACCCGCCGCACTGCCATGCCCAGCTGTTGCAGCAGCGCGATCCGGTCGTCGAAATCGCCGACCTCCAAGGCGATGTGGTCCAGGCGACCGCTACCGTTCGGGCTCACCGGCCGGGCCCCGTCCATGCGCCGGTCACCCGCTGCCCGAGCCAGCCGATGAACCAGAACACCACGATGCCCAGCGAGGACGACGCGAAGATCGCTGCGATCAGCCCTTCGTAGTCCAGGTTCGCGCGGTAGATGTCCAGTAGCCTGCCGATCCCGGGATACCCCTGGCGGAAGAAGAAGTCGCTGACGATCGCGCCGATCACCGACAACCCGCCGGCGATCCGGATCCCGGTGAACATCGCCGGCAGCGCGTTGGGGAACGCGATGGTGCGCAACCTGGTCCAGCGCGAAGCGTTGTGCAGGGTGGCCAGGTCGTGCAGACCCGGATCGGCGGACTTGAGCCCGAACAGGGTGTTGGTGATGATGGGGAACAGGCTCATCACCACGCACACGATCACCCGGCTGGAGAAGTTGAACCCCAGCCACAGCCCGACCAGCGGCACGATCGCGACGATCGGAAGTGTCTGCACGATCACCGCGTACGGATATATCGACTCCTCGACCCACCGCGCCTGGCTCATCAGGACCGCGATCGTGACGCCGACGACGATGGCCACCAGCAGCCCGGTCAGTGCGACGGTCGCGGTCTGGGTGAGCGCGGCGAAGATCTCCGCCCGCGACACCGGGTCGATCAACCCGGTGCGGGCGACCGCCCACGGCGGCGGGAGCAGGAACCGGCGCCGTTCGTCGAGCGCCACATAGGTGACCGCCAGCCACAGCCCGAGGCCGGCGAGCAGCACCAGCGAGGGCAGCGCGATGCGGCGGATCCGCTGTGCGGCACGTCGATCCGATCTGCCGGTGGTGCCGTCGGGGGCCGAAACGCGGGGCTCCGTGGTGGTGGTGGTGGTGGTGTTCATCGGCTCACCGCCCGCAGCGCATCGGAGGCCTCGGCACACACCGCGGCGAACTGCGCCGAGTAGCGCAGTTCGGCGCCGCGCGGGTAGTCGAACGGCACCGGGATGTCGGCGACGATGCGGCCCGGACGGGGCGACATCACCACCACCCGGGTGCCCAGGTACACCGCCTCGGGAATCGAATGCGTCACGAACACACCGGCGAACGGAGCACTGCGGAAGACCTCGATGAGCTCGTCGTTGAGCCGTTCGCGGCTGAGTTCGTCGAGTGCGCCGAACGGTTCGTCGAACAGGAAGACCTCCGGACGCAGCGTCATCGACCGGGCGATCGACGCGCGCATCTTCATCCCGCCGGAGAGTTGGCGGGGATAGTGCTTCTCGAATCCGGACAGGTTGACCTTGTCGATCGCCTCCTGGGCGAGGGCGCGGCGCTGCGCACGGCCGATGCCGTTGAGTTCGGCCAGGTAGCTGACGTTGCCCAGCAGCGTGCGCCACGGCATCAGGGTGGGGTCCTGGAACACGTAGCCCAACTCGCCGCGCACCGCGACCGACCCGGCCGTGGGTGCGAGCAGGCCCGACGCCAGCTTGAGAACCGTCGACTTACCGCACCCGGAGGCGCCGACGATGCTGACCATCTGGCCGCGTGACACCTGCAGGTCGATACCGTCGAGCACCTCGGTGCCGTCCGGGTAGCGCATGCTCACCCCGGCCAGCCGCAGACCGTGGGTGGCCCGGTCGGTGGGCGGGGCCGCGACGGCGCTCACACCACGCCCTCGATCGGGTCGCGCCGGTATTTCAGCGAGAAGTCCTGGGTGGCCTGGCTGATGTGGACACACATCAGCTGATCGGCGCCGTCGGCGTCGCCGGCCTCGATGGCGTTGAGCAGGTCGGCGTGTTCCTGCCAGGACGCCGGGGCCCGATTGCCGACGTCGATCGAGTACATCCAGGCCACCTTCTTCATCAGCCCGGCGATGATGCGCCGGGCGACCTCGTTGCCGCTGGCCTGGGCCAGCAGGTCGTGGTATTCGGTGTTCAGCGCGGCCAGTTCGTCCAACCTGCCCTGGCTCATCGCGTGCCGCGCCTGGTCCATCACCCGGTGCAGCTCGGCGACATGGCGGTCGGTGCGGCGCAGGGCCGCCGAACGGGCGATGAGCGTCTCGAGGTTGGCCCGGACCTCGAGAATGCCGCGCGCCTCGTCCTCGTCGATGCGCGCCACCAGCACTCCGCGGCCGGGACGCGAGACCAGGAACCCCTCCGACTCGAGCACCCGCATCGCCTCGCGCACCGGGTTGCGCGAGACGCCGAACTCGGCGGCGACCTCGACCTCACCGAGCGCGGTGCCGGGTGGCCGCCAGCCCTTGATGATCTCCTCTCGCAGGCGGTGGGCGACCCGTTCGTGCAACGGGTCGAGCCGTGACCTGCGGGCGAGTTCGTCGGTCAACGCGGTGCCCCCTTTCGACGACGTCACTGCCGCACCAGCTTGCCGGGGTTGAGTAGACCTCGCGGGTCGAAGGCGGCCGCCGCCTCCCGGAACCCGTCCAGCCCGCCGTGGCTGCCCACCAGCCAGGTGTGCGGATTGACCACCACCACACCGAGTTCGCGCAGGGCGGAGATACCGGCGGCCAGGGTCTCGTCGTCGACCCAGGTGGACAGCAGCAGCCCGGAGAAACCCTTGCCGTACCGCCGGGGAGCGTTGCCGTCCAGATGGATTCGCGCCCCGGGCAACGTCGCCCGCACGGCCGCTTCGTGCTCGACGATGGCCGGACCGCGGATCTGCACCGCTGCCAGACCGCGATCGGAACGGTAGGCCCGCAGCGTGCTGTGGTTGTAGACGCTGCTCATCATGGCGCGCACGGCCGAGTTGTCGACCGCGCTCACCCGGCCGCCGGCGGCCTCGATGATCGACACGCCCTCCTCGACGGTGCCCACCTCGAGCATGGCCCGCAGCAGCACGGCACCGTCGTGGCCGTCGTGTGAGATGAATGTCTCCCAGACGGCCCGGTCGTCGACCGAGATCGCCCTGGGCGGCACCGGCAGGTCCATCAGCTCCCGGCCGGCCCGGGTGGCCTCGGTCAGCGTGTCGAACGCGGCGAACAGCACGGTGCGCTCCCGGCGGGGTGCGGTGGCCAGCCGGGCGCCGGTGATGATCCCGGTGGTGCCGTAGGCGTGCAGGAACCGGTCCAAGGCTTCACCCGAGACCGTCGCCGGCGCAGGATCTTCCAGGCAGCCGACCACGGTGAGTTGGCGGACCCAGCCATCCCAGATGGAGCCGAACTCGATCGACCCGATGCCCTGGTTGCCGCCGGAGAGGAACCCGGCGACGGTGCTGGTGACGGTGCTGGGCATCACGGCGACCTCGCGGTCGTGGGTGGCGAGCACCTGTTCGAGTTCGGCGAAGGTGACTCCGGCCTCGACGAAGACGCTGTCCTCGGTGACATCGGCGATGTCGGTGAGCCGGGTGGTGTCGAGCACGATCCCGGGTGCCATCGGGACCGATTGGCCGTAATTGCTGGTGCCGGTGCCGCGCGGGGTCACCGCGAGCCCGCGGCGGTGGGCGAAGGCGAGCACCGCGGCGACCTCGGCGGTGGATCCCGGGCGCACGGCGACCGCCGCGGTCACCGGGCGCAGATCGCGGGACAGGATCGGGGAGAGCCAGGAGAAGTCCCGGGACAGCCGGTCGAGCACGTCGGGCCGGGTCTCGACGCCGGTCTCGCCGACGAGCTCGGTGAGCTCGTCGGCGAGGTCAGCGGACACTGTCACAGGCCGATCTCCGGATCGATGAACTCGTTGGTGTAGACGACGGCCGGATCGTCGACCTGGACGAAGTCGGGATTGCTCTCCGCGAGGATCGGGGTGATCAGGGTGGCGAACTCGGTGACGCGGGCCGGGTCGAAGTCGCCGAGCGTGCCGTCGCTGCCGTTGCCGACGACACCGCGATCGCGCATGGTCTCGGTCGCGAACTCGTTGGCGTCGGAGGTCAGGGTCCACGAGCTGGCCAGCTCCTCGACGATCGAGACCAGTCGCTCGTTCATCGGACCCGGGTCGGTCATGTAGTCCACCTGGGCCTGCTGCAGCAGCGGCACCAGCCCGGCCAGACATTCACGTTGCTCCTCGAGCTTCTCCGGGGTGACGCCCAGCGCGTTCTCGTAGGGGTTGTAGCCGGCCTCGGCCAGCAGCAGCGAGCCCACCGGCTTGCCCCACTCCGGGAAGTCGTGCTCGTAGGTGTAGGGCTCGCTGGTGACGTAGCCCTGCTGCACGACCTCCCCGTCGCTGGCGATCAGGCGGGACGGGGAGCCGTCGTAGCTGTCGTCGATCTGATCGGCGTTGAGTTCGCCCTCGCCGACGAAATAGGTCACCCACGGATCGTCGGACCCGTAGACCAGGACCGGCAGCCCGGAGGCCCCGATGTCGGACATCGAGCCGAAGTCGTGCTTCTCGGGGTCCCACAGCAGCACCTGCGGGCTCTGCTCGAGCGGGGCGAACACCGACACGGTGGGGAACTCGGCGTTGAGGTTGAGCGCCTCGTCGGTGTTGACCTCGCCGAGCAGGATCTCGGGATCCTGGTAGAGCATCGACACCGCGGACTGATCGCCGACGTAGGGGCCGCCGACCCGGACCTCGAGGTCGACGCCGGTGGAGCCCAGCGGGCCGACGTAGGCGCCCTTGTCGACGTCGACGACGCCCTGGGTGCCGATGAGTTGATACAGATAGCCCCGCTCGGGCTGGGGGAACCAGCCGGTCTGGACGATCACCGTCTCGGGGCACACGCCGGACAGGTCGGTGCTGTAGGCCGAGGCGGCGCGCTCGTCGGAAGAACCCTCCGGGGCGGGGTCGGACGAACAGGCGGCCAGCGCGGCGACCGATCCGGCCGCCAGAAGCACCGAGGCGGTGCGGGCAATCTTGTATACAGGCATGCCCGCAATCTTGTGGGCGAGTCGTTTCGAGTGTGTGTCGCTGCTGTGAAGATCGCGTTGGGTCGCTGGCGGCCGCCGCCGCGGGTCAGCTGCCCTCGAACTGATTCCGGCCCAGGCTGTCGACGAAACGCGGCCCGACTGCGTCGAGTTCGCGGTGGTAGTCCCGGGCCCACGAGCCGAATGGATGCTCGGCCAGGTATTCGTTGCGAAAGCGGTCGTCCTCTGACACCTCGGTGGTGCAGAAGGACGGGATCGCCAGGTCGACCACCGGTCCGTCGCGCTCGACCTCGGCCAGCAGCAGGGGTGTGTTGCCGGCCAGGAAACGGTCGATGACCCAGCCGTCCTCGCCCAACCACACCGCGGAGCGCACCTTGAGGACGACGTGCGCCGCGCGCGACACGATCTGGCCGGCCACCAGTGGGTCGAGATCGCGTTCGGCCTCGTAGCGGGTGCCGCCCGCGGCGGGACCCTTGGCGGTCATGGTGCCGAGCGCGTCCTCGCCCAGTGCGGTCACGAGCTCGGCGGCGGTGGCGTCCAGGTCGGTGGGCGCCGGCCCCTGGAGGCGCACGCGTACCGCGTAGCCGTCGGCGGCGAACAGATAGGCCTGGGCGATGAGGATGGGGCTCGGGTCCGATGCCGCCACGGCCGGCATGTCGAGCAGGAAGAACTTCCGTTCGAACTCGAACTCGTCGTCGGCCATCTGCGGACGTTAACCGCGTCGGCGCCGGTGGCCGCGCAGATCGGGTCCGTGTCTGCGGGCGAAGACCGAAACAAATTCGTTAGACTTGAGCGGAACAGACTCAACCTTGACTGTGTTGGTCTAGGCGACAAGCATTTTCTCATCCGACGAATGGAGGTGTCGTGGACTCGTTCAACCCGACCACGAAGACCCAGGCGGCGCTGACCTCGGCGTTGCAGGCGGCCACGGCCGCGGGCAACCCGCAGATCATGCCCGCTCATCTGTTGATGGCGCTGCTGACGCAGAACGACGGCATCGCCGCCCCGCTGCTGGAGGCGGTCGGAGTTGACCCGGCCACGATCCGGGCCGAGGCGGAGCGTCTGGCCGGCAGGCTGCCCAGCGCCAGTGGCGCCAGCGCAACCCCGCAGCTGTCGCGCGAATCGATCGCCGCGGTGACGGTGGCCCAACAGCTGGCCACCGAGATGGACGACGAATACGTCTCCACCGAGCATCTGCTGGTCGGGCTGGCCACCGGCGATTCCGACGTGGCCAAGCTGCTGACCGGCCACGGCGCCTCGCCGGAGGCGCTGCGCGAGGCGTTCACCAAGGTCCGCGGCAGTGCCCGGGTCACCAGTCCCGATCCCGAGGGCAGCTACCAGGCGCTGGAGAAGTACTCCACCGACCTGACCGCCCGGGCCCGCGAAGGCAAGCTCGACCCGGTCATCGGCCGCGACAACGAGATCCGTCGCGTCGTGCAGGTGCTGAGCCGGCGCACCAAGAACAACCCGGTGCTCATCGGCGAACCCGGCGTCGGCAAGACGGCGATCGTGGAGGGCCTCGCGCAACGCGTGGTGGCCGGGGACGTTCCCGAGAGCCTGCGCGACAAGACCGTCATCTCGCTGGACCTCGGCTCGATGGTGGCCGGCGCCAAGTACCGCGGCGAATTCGAGGAACGGCTCAAGGCCGTCCTCGACGAGATCAAGGACTCCGCCGGGCAGATCATCACCTTCATCGACGAGCTGCACACCATCGTCGGCGCCGGCGCGACCGGTGAATCGGCGATGGACGCCGGCAACATGATCAAGCCGATGCTCGCCCGCGGTGAGCTGCGGCTGGTCGGAGCGACCACGCTCGACGAGTACCGCAAGTACATCGAGAAGGACGCCGCACTGGAACGCCGCTTCCAGCAGGTGCTGGTCGGCGAACCGTCCCCCGAGGACACCGTCGGCATCCTGCGCGGGCTCAAGGAACGCTACGAGGTGCACCACGGCGTGCGCATCACCGACTCGGCGCTCGTCGCGGCGGCCACGCTGTCCGACCGCTACATCACCAGCCGGTTCCTGCCCGACAAGGCCATCGACCTGGTCGACGAGGCCGCCTCACGGCTGCGGATGGAGATCGACTCCCGCCCGGTCGAGATCGACGAGGTGGAACGCCTGGTGCGGCGCCTCGAGATCGAGGAGATGGCGCTGTCCAAGGAAGAGGACGTCGCCTCCAAGGAACGCCTGGACAAGTTGCGTGGCGAGCTGGCCGACTACAAGGAGAAGTTGTCCGAGCTCACCACCCGCTGGCAGAACGAGAAGGGCGCCATCGACGTGGTCCGCGAGCTCAAGGAGCAGCTCGAGGATCTGAAAGGGGCGGCCGACCGGGCCGAACGCGACGGCGACCTGGCCAAGGCCGCCGAGCTGCGCTACGGGCGCATCCCCGAGGTCGAGAAGAAGCTCGCCTCGGCCGTTCCGCAGGCCGAGGCCCGCGAGAACGTGATGCTCAAAGAGGAGGTCGGTCCCGACGACATCGCCGAGGTGGTGTCGGCGTGGACCGGTATCCCGGCCGGCCGGATGCTCGAGGGCGAGACGGCCAAGCTGCTGCGCATGGAAGACGAGCTGGGCCAGCGCGTCGTCGGTCAGAAGAAGGCCGTGCAGGCGGTCTCTGATGCGGTGCGCAGGAGCCGGGCAGGCGTCGCCGACCCGAACCGGCCGACCGGTTCGTTCATGTTCCTGGGCCCGACCGGCGTCGGCAAGACCGAGCTGGCCAAGGCGCTGGCTGAGTTCCTGTTCGACGACGAACGCGCGATGGTGCGCATCGACATGAGCGAGTACGGGGAGAAGCACTCGGTGGCCCGCCTGGTCGGTGCCCCTCCCGGCTACGTCGGCTACGACCAGGGCGGTCAGCTGACCGAGGCGGTGCGGCGGCGCCCGTACACGGTGATCCTGTTCGACGAGATCGAAAAGGCCCACCCGGACGTGTTCGACGTGCTGCTGCAGGTGCTCGACGAGGGCCGGCTGACCGACGGTCAGGGCCGCACGGTCGACTTCCGCAACACCATCCTGATCCTGACCTCCAACCTGGGTGCCGGCGGCACGGAGGAGCAGGTGATGGCGGCGGTGCGGGCGGCCTTCAAACCCGAGTTCATCAACCGGCTCGACGACGTGATCATGTTCGACGCGCTGACCGCCGACGAGCTGGTCGACATCGTCGACATCCAGCTGGCCCAGCTCGACAAGCGGCTGGCCCAGCGCCGGCTCACCCTCGAGGTGTCGCTGGATGCCAAGAAGTGGCTGGCCGAGCGCGGTTTCGACCCGCTCTACGGGGCGCGGCCGCTGCGCCGGCTGGTCCAGCAGGCCATCGGCGACCAGCTGGCCAAGAAGCTGCTCGCCGGCGAGATCGCCGACGGCGACGCGGTGCCGGTGAACGTCGGCCCGGACGGCGACTCGCTGGTGCTGGGCTGATCCTGGTCACGCGCCGAAACGGCATTCCGGCAGCGAAAGTGCGAGAGCGCGGCTGCCGGAATGCCATTTCGACGGATGGGTGGCGGCCGGGGTGCGGCAAGGGTGATCGGGTCGTGATCGGCTCTGGTTCGGGGATAAGCGCCCGGAGAAGTTAGGCTAGGACGTAATGGTCCCGCTCTGGTTCACGCTGTCCGCGCTCTGTTTCGTGAGTGCGGCCGTATTGCTGTACGTCGACCAGGATCGACGTCGCGGTCTGGGCCGTCGCCGCAAGTCCTGGGCGAAGTCGCACGGGTTCGACTACGAGGCCGAATCCACCGATATCCGGCAGCGCTGGAAGCGCGGCGTGATGTCCACCGTCGGCGACGTCACCGCCCGCAACGTCGTCCTCGGCCAGATCCGGGGCGAGGCGGTCTTCATCTTCGACCTCGAGGATGTGGCGACCGTCATCGCGCTGCACCGCAAGGTGGGCACCAACGTCGTCGTCGACCTGCGGCTCAAGGGGCTCAAGGAGCCCCGCGAGAGCGACATCTGGCTGCTCGGCGCGATCGGGCCCCGGATGGTGTACTCGACGAACCTCGACGCCGCCCGACGCGCCTGTGACCGCCGGATGGTCACCTTCGCCCACACCGCGCCGGACTGCGCCGAGATCATGTGGAACGAGCAGAACTGGACGCTGGTCAGCATGCCGATCACCAGCACCCGTGCGCAGTGGGACGAGGGTCTGCGCACCGTGCGCCAGTTCAACGATCTGCTGCGGGTGCTGCCGCCGGTTCCGTCGGCGGCCCCCGCCCAGCCCGTGCCGCGGCGCAGCGGCTCGCCCAGCCG
>NZ_JBSWXU010000018.1:0-59010 GCF_056160785.1 Mycobacterium sp. ABE4_509
CCATGGCGGCGGTGGCCGCGGCGGCGACGTGGAGCCTGGCCGCACTGGCCATGCCGCGCACCACGGCATCGGTCGCGGAACGTCTGTTGGCCGGATCGGTCGCCGGGGTGGCGATCGTGGCCGTCGGCGTACGGATCCTGGGCGCCGCGGATGCGCTGACGACACCGGTGCTGGCCGGGGCGGCGGTCGTGGTCGCCGGCACCGTGGCCGTCGCGGTGGTCGTTCGCGGGGTCGGGCTGCCGGTTCCCCAGCGCCGGCCGGTGGGCATCGCCACGGCCCCGGTGCTGGTGGTCGCGGCGGTGGCGGTGGCGCTCGCCACCGCGGCGGCCTACCTGCTGCCGGTGTGGCAGTGGGATGCGCTGGGATACCACCTACCCTACGTCAACTTCGCACTGCAGCACGGCACCCTGGCCGATGTCCCCGCCGACGTGCCGTATCTGTCGACGTACCCGAAGCTTGTCGAGAACATCTTCATCGCCTGGCGGGCAATGCTTCCCGACGACACCCTGGTGGATCTCGGCCAGCTGCCGTTCGGCCTGCTCGGTGCCCTGGCCATCGCGGTCATCGCGGGCCGTCTCGGTGCCCGGTCCGACGCCGCGCTGGCGGCCGGCGCGGCGTGGCTGACGCTGCCCGCGGTGTTCCTGCAGCTGCCGACGAACTACGTCGACGTCGCCGCGGCGGCGCTGGCCTTGTGCGCCATCGCTTTCCTGCTGGGGCCGGCCGACCGGGTCCGGCTGATGTTCGCGGCGGTCGCGCTCGGGCTGTTCCTGGGATCCAAACCCACCGCGCCGGTGGCTGTCGTGTTGCTCTTCGCTGCGCTGACCCTCGTCGCGGTACGGGCCGGCCTGGGTCGTCTGGTCCCGGTCGCCGGCCTGCTGGCGTTCGTGCTGGGCGCCGAGTCATACGTGAGAAACATTGTTCGCCATGGCAACCCGGTGTGGCCGGTACAGCTCGACATCGGCCCGGTGCAGCTGCCGGGCGAGTACGCGGTGGCCGATCTGCTGGCCGCGGGAGCCGCCGCGCCACGCACCCATGGCAACCTCGCCGAACGGGTGCTGGGGTCGTGGTCGGTGCTCTGGCCGCAGGTGCCCGCCTTCGACATGCGCGTCGGCGGGCTCGGTGTGCTGGTGCTGGTGGCGATCCCGGTCGCCGCCGTCGGGCTGGCGCGACGGTTCGGCGGATGGGCGGCGGTGGGGGTGGTGCTCATCGTCGCCGCGACGCTGGCGACACCCGAACCCGCGGTGGCGCGCTTCGTGCTGGCGTTCGCCGGGCTGGCGCTGGCCGCGGCGGTGCCCGCGACCGAGCTGCTGCGCACCCGGGCCTGGCTGCACGTCACGGTGTTCTGGCTCATCGCCGCCGGTGCGGCGCAGAATCTCGTCGCCGCCTACCCCGGCCTGCACGGCGAAGGTCCGCCGCTGCGCGCCTACCTGGAGATGACCGACGAGCAGCGGCGCCGTGCGGTGGGCGCGGCCGGCCCGCCGGGGCAATTCATCGACGCTGTGGAGTCGATGCGTCCCGGGGAGATCGCGCTGTTCGACGGAACCGTCGAACTGCCCTACCGGGTGTGGCCCTACGACCTGGCCACGGCGGCCGCCCGAATCCCCGATGATGCGGGGGCCGACGACATCGAGCGGCTGATCCGCGCCGACGATGTCGGGTTGGTGGTCGTCGGTATGGACACGGTGGCCGAGCAGGTGGTGCGGGACGATCCCGGTGAGTTCACCAAGTTGTTCGACTGCCCGGCCACCGCGTGCCGGGTCTTCGGCAAACGGGGGCGGTAGCACAGCTCGGCGTCGTTCGGCGGGGGCACGTGTGAACTCCGAGTTCGGGGAAACATCGGTGATAGGAGCTGTCGGCACCCTTCAGCGATGGCATGATGGCCGGATCTGAACCGGCCCCTTGCGAGGGGGAGCACCAGGAGCGTCGAGGCAGGGGAAGCGTTTCGTGTACGTGGCGGTCGCGTGGATGTTGGCCATCTGGCTGGCTTCGGTCGCGGTCGTCTACGGCGCCAACCGCATCATCACGGGCTCGCCGGGCGTGGTGGTCGGCGCACCGTTCCAGTCTGGTTGGCTGCCGCAGGAACACGCGCTGTCGCGCTACCACGTGCGCTGGTACGCGGCCACTCTGGTGTTTCTGGCGTTCGACGTCGAGATGCTGTTCATGTATCCGTGGTCGGTGGTCGTCGCGAAGCTGGGCGCGTCGGCGATCGTCGAGATGTTCGTGTTCCTCGGGGCGCTTCTGGTGGCGGTCGTGTGGGCGTGGCGAGAGGGCGCGCTGCGGTGGGTGTAGCGGATCTGGCGGTGAAACTCGCCGCGTGGCGCCCACATGTGCTTCCCGTCGAAGTGCCGGGGCAGTGGCGGCTACGGGCGCACCTCGAGCATGAATTGGCCAGGCGCGGTTGGCCGACGGCTTCCTCGCCGGCCGATGCCGACGTGTTGGCGGTGTGCGGGGAACCCGGGCCCGGTGTGGCCGAAGCAGTGGATCTGGTGTGGGATCAGTTGCCTGGTCCCCGTGTCCGGATAGCGGTGCGGGCTGATTCCGAGGTGCCCACCACGCTCGACGACGCTGCGGCCGGGTTGCGCGACACCGGCCGTCAGCGCGAGGACGCCCGGCGGCGACCGGCCCAGCCGGCGCTGCCGCCGGCAGACATCGGGGGCCATGAGGGTATGGACCACGGGGGCCATGAGGGTATGGACCACGGGGGTCACGAGGGTATGGACCACGGCGACATGGACATGGCGCCCGCCGGTATCCCCCTCGCCGAGGGCGCCGACGACCGCGACGGCCTCGAGATGGACGTGCTGCGCGTCCGTTTGGGCCCGATCCTGCCGTACTGGCCGGGCGGCCTGGTGCTGCACTGCACCCTGCACGGCGACCTCATCGCCGACGCCGACGCCTCATGGCTGGAGCCCGGGCACCTGCCGGTGTCAGATGCGCCCGGTGTGGCTGCAGCCAGGCAGTGCGACCACCTGCGTGACCTGCTGGCCCTGGCCGGCGTTCCGCGCGAGGCCGAACGGGCACGCCGGGCGCGCGACGCATTGCTCTCCGGCGCCGAACCAGGGCAGGTGAGGCCACTGCTCGACGACCTCGAACGTGCCGTGCGGCGGGGCCGCATGCTGAGGTGGTCGTTGCGCGGTCTGGGTGCGCTCTCCGAGAACGACCTGCACCATCGTGGCCAGCCGGTGGGGTGGGCCGGGGATGCCTACGACCGGTTGCTGCGGCGAATCCAGCTCATCGGCAACGGTATCGACCCGGACACCGTCGGTTCGGGCAGTCTCGCGGGCTTGCCGTCGCTGGTCGCCGGTCTGGATGTGGCTGCGGCCCGCCTGGTGATCGCCAGCCTCGGTCTCGACGTCGCCGCCCGGGCGGACGCAGGCCGCCATGGCTGAGCCGGTGGTGGTGCCCGGGGTGTGGTCGCTGTTGGCGGCCGGGCTGCTGGCCGCGCTCGCCTGCTACGCCGCCGGCCTGAACGCGGTGCTGAAGACGCCTGGAAAGCCTGCCCAGACGTTCCTGGTGGCACCGTGGGCCGAGGCCGCCCGCCTTGTGCGGCAACGCAGGCGCGGCACGCTGGCGGCCGACACCTTGCTCTTCCGGGTCGGGGTCACCGGCATGCTCGCCGCGGCGCTGCTGATGATCGTCGTGGTTCCGCTGGGGCGCTGGACCCTGTTCGACCTCGACGTCGGCGTCGTGTGGTTCAACGCGATGGACGTCATGGTGTGGGCCCTGGTGTGGCTGGTCGGCTGGGGCGCCAACTCCGTGCATCCCCTCATCGGCGGCTACCGATTCCTGGCCCAGGCGCTGGGTTACGAACTTCCGCTCATGTTCGCCCTGGTGGCGCCGGCCATCGCCGCCGAGAGTCTGAACCTCGGCGCGGTCGCCGCCGCTCAACAGGATCTGTGGTTCGTGGTGTGGATGCCTGTCGCATTCCTGGTGTACTGCATTGGGGTCGTGGCGTTTTCGGTATCGGGACCGTTCCGTGCGGCGCGTGCTGCCGACATCGCCGGAGGTGTCACCGCGGAGTTGTCCGGTGCCGACCGGCTGTTGTTCGAGGGAGGTCGCTACGCCCTGCTCGCGGCCGGTGCCGCGTTCGCCGTGCCGATGTTCCTGGGTGGCGGTGCGGGGCCGGTGCTTCCGGACTGGTTGTGGACGATCGTGAAAACCGTTGCCGTGCTGTCGGTGTTGATCTGGATCAAACAGCGGATTCCGACGCTGCGGCCGGACAAGTTCATGGAGGTGGGCTGGCTGGTGCTGCTGCCGGCAGTGATGCTGCAGGACCTGGTGGTCGCCGTCGTCGCGGTGTGGAGGGGTTGAACGTGCTCACCGATATCGTCTTCTGGGTCACCGCGGTGGTGGCGGTGGCCGGCGGGGCCGCGGTGTTCTGGGTCGACTCGATGGCCCGCGCCACCTATGCGCTCGCCGCGTCGTTCGTAGCGGTCGGCGTCGCGGTGCTGCTTCTGCAGCAGAACTACATCGGGGTCATCGTCATCCTGATGATGGTCATGGAGATGGCGGTGATGGCCGTCTACATGGTCATGTTCATGGGGATGAACCCGGCGCTGATGCCGATGAGCATGGTGCACGGAAAACGGCTCTCACTGGTGATCGCCGTCGGAACCTTTCTGCTGCTGTCGGCGGGCATTCTGCTGGCCGACTGGCCGTCGCGGCGCGGCGCTCCGGCGCCCGATGTGACGGCGGCACTGGGGGAGGCGCTGATGGGCGCGGACATGCTGGTGATGATCGTCATCAGTCCGGTGATGGTGGCCACCATCGTCGCCGGAGTGGTGCTGGCCTCACGCCGCACCCGCTACGACCGGTTCGGTGACGACCTCGACCGTCGGCCGGGCCGCGATCCGCAACCCGGAGGAGTCGGCCGATGACGTTGCAGGCGGTTCTCGTGGTGGCGGCCGCGATCTTCTCGGTCGGCCTGTACGGTGCCATCTCCCAGCAGGTCGTCGTCATGGTCATGATGGGCCTGGAGCTGATGATCAACGCGGTGATCCTGGCGGCCGCGGCATTCTGGTGGTTTCTCGCACCCCTGGCGTCCGGGCAGGTGCTGTTGCTCGTGGTGATCGCCGCCATGACGGTCGAGATGGCGATGGGCTTCGCGGTGGCGACGCTGCTGCATCGTGACAAGCAGGCCGACATGACCGATATGGCAACAGATCTGTCCGGGTGATCGCAGCGATGATGACGACGCACTGGGCGCTGTGGGGTCTGATCCTTGTTCCGGCCGTGGCCGGGATCGCGCTGCTGCTCGGTGCGGTGTGGGGACGGGATCTGGGCCGGGGCGCGGCGGTGGTGTCGGTCGGGGTCTCGACTGTGGCGCTGGCCCTGGCGTTCTGGGTGGCCGGCGCCCGCCCCGAGACCGGCGTGCCGTTTGTTGCCGGCGCCGACTTCGGACTGCAGGTCGACGCGCTGTCCGCGGTGGTGTTGCCGGCCGTGGCAGCGGTGACGCTGCTGGTGCTGCTCTACGCCAGCACCGACGCCACCCTCACGGGTGGGCGTTTCCACGGCTGGATGCTGGTGTTCGCGTCGGCGGCGATGTTGACCGCCAGCGCGTCGACCATGCCCTCGCTGTTGCTGGCCTGGGAGGTTATGGGCGCGGCGTCCTATGCGCTGATCGGGTTCGGGTGGCGTGACGCATCGCGGATGTCGGCCGGGCTGACCGCGTTCACCACCACCCGCACCGCCGACCTGGGCCTCTACCTGGCTGCCGGCGCCGCTCTGGCCGGAGGTGCCGGCCTCGGACTGGACGACTTCAGCGACTCGACCCCCGGCTGGCGCCACGTCCTGGCGCTGGGCGTGCTGGTCGCGGCCCTCGGGAAGGCGGCCCAGCTGCCGTTCTCGTTCTGGCTGTCCCGGGCGATGCACGGGCCGAGTCCGGTGAGCGCGCTGTTGCACTCGGCGGCGATGGTCGCGATGGGTGCCTACCTGCTCTTGCGTACCGCCGACTTGCTGGCGGCCACCGGGTGGGCCGATACGGTCGCGGTGGTGTGCGGGGCGGCGACCGCCGTGCTGCTCGGCGCCGTAGCGGTGGCCCAGCGTGATCTCAAGCAGTTGCTCGCCGCGTCGACCTCGGCGCAGCTGGGCTTCGTGGTGATGGCCGCCGGGCTTGCCACCGTCAGCGGTGGGGCGGCGCAGCTGATCGCGCACGCCTTCACCAAGGCGGGGTTGTTCCTCGCGGCGGGGGCGTGGCTGACCCTGGTGGGGAGCAAGCAGTTCGAGGTGCTGCGCGGGGTGGGGCGGCGCTGGCCGGTGGTCGGCACGACAGCCACGGTGGCTGCACTTGCGTTGGCCGGTGTCGCACCGCTGTCGCTGTGGGCGACCAAGGACGCGGTGCTCGCCGCGGCACTGGAGCGGTCGGCGTGGTTCTACGGCGTGGGTCTGCTCGCGGCGGCTCTGTCGGCCGCCTACGCCGCGAAGATCCTGGTGGTGATCTGGCTTGGCGAGCCCACCTCGGCCGACGGCGCGGCGCTGGAGGAAGCGCCACGGTCGTCGGCGCGCCTGACGATGGTCGAACAGGCTCCTCTGGTGATACTGGCTGTCGGTGCGGCTACGGCCGGCCTGTTGGCGCTGCCCCCTGTCGGTCCCTGGCTGGGCCGGTTGCTCGACGGCGGCGCCACCCCGCATGCGGGGGTCGTGGAGTGGACGGTCTCGGCGGCCTTGGCTCTGGCGGTGGTGTTGGCGGTGCTGCGGTTCGGGGTGCTCGAGCCCCGTTGGGCGGCAGCATGGCTGGGGCTGGAGCGCGCGACGCAGGTCGCGGTGGTGCGGCCCGCCGAGGCGCTGGCCACCGCGCTGGCGCGATTCGACGACCGTGTCCTCGATCGCGGTGTCGATGAGCTGGCAGCCGGCGCGGTGCGGGTGGCCGAACGGACCCACCGGCTCGATGTGCGGGTCGTCGACGGCGGCGTCGAGGCGCTGGCCGCAGGAGTCCGCCGGCTCGGTGACGCGGCCCGCCGACCCCAGAGCGGTCAGCTCTACCAGTACTACGCCCTGGCCGTCGTGCTGCTCATGTTCGGCGCCCTACTTCTGGTGATGGTGAGATGACATGCTGAGCCTGATCGTCTTCGTCCCACTGGCCGCCGCGGCGCTGCTGGTCGGGGTGCCGCGGCTCGGCGATGCGGCGGCCCGGTGGATCTGGGTGGCCGTCGCCGCCGTGGAAATGCTTCTGACGCTGGCGTTGTGGATCGGGTACGACTCGCCGCCGCCCGGTGCGCTGGCCTTCGAGGAACAGGTCCCGTGGATTCCCGGGGTGAACAGCAGCTACCACCTCGGTGTCGACGGATTGTCGCTGCCACTGATGCTGCTGACCGCGGTGGTGTTCCTGGCCTGCGCGATCTTCGCGCTGCGTCGCACCGACCGCAGCCGCACCGAGGCCGCGCTGTTCCTGTTCCTGCAGTGTGTGAGCTTCGGCCTGTTCGCCTCCGCGGATCTGATCCTGTTCTTCGTCTTCTTCGATCTGTCGATCGTGGCGATGTATTTCGTCATCGCCGGCTGGGGGCACGGCGACGCCGGCCGCTCGGCGATGAAGTTCTTCCTCTACACCTTCCTCGGGTCACTGGCCCTGCTGGTCGGTTTCATCGGGCTCTACATCGCCGCCGACCCGCACACGTTCGACATGGTCGAACTGATCGCCGCGACGCCGCTGGCGGGCAGCCCGCTGGCCGGAGGGCTGGTGCTGGCCGCGATCCTGTTGGGGCTGGCAGTCAAGACGCCGACCTTCCCGTTCCACACCTGGTTGCCGCCCGCGCACACCGACGCACCGGCGATCGGCTCGGCGGTTCTGGCCGGGGTGCTGCTGAAGATGGGAACCTACGGCTTTGTGCGCATCGCGATGCCGATGTTGCCGCAGGCCTGGCGGGACTGGGCGTGGGTGATCGTCGCGGTGGGTGTGGTCTCGGTGCTCTACGGGGCTCTGGTGGCGTTGGCCCAACAGAACCTCAAACGCATGATCGCCTACACCTCGGTCAACCACATGGGCTACATCGTGATGGCAGTCGGTGTGGCCGGGCTGATCGCCGGGGACACCGCAGAGGCTCGTTCGGTGGCGGTCACCGGTGCGGTCACCCAGATGGTCAGCCACGGGTTGATCACCGGGGCGCTGTTCCTGCTGACCGGTGTCCTCTACGACCGGGGCGGCAGCTACGATCTCGGCGGCTACGGCGGGCTGGCGGGCAAGGCCCCGAAGTTGGCCGCCCTGTTCGCCGTCGGCGCCTTCGCCTCACTGGGCCTGCCCGGCTTCTCCGGATTCATCGCCGAATTCCAGATATTCGCCGGAAGCATCGCGGCAGCACCGGTCACCGCAGTCGCGCTGCCGGGGATCCTGATCACCGCGGCCCTGTTCCTGCGTGCCTATCAGCGGATCTTCACCGGACCTGCCGGGGACGGGATCGAGGACTTCACCGACCTGCGGACCAGTGAAACCGTTCCGGTGGTGGTGCTCCTGTTGCTGTCGGTGGCGATCGGTCTGATACCGGGGCCGTTGCTCGCGCTGATCGAGCCCGCGGCCGGTGCCGTCGTCGAGCTCGTCGGGCGGTGAGGTGTGCGACCACTGCTGATGCTGCCCGAAGCCCTGGTGTTCGGCGCCGCCCTGCTGGTGTTGATCACCGGTTCCTTCCTGCCCCGGCGCCGGCTGTGGTGGACCCGGGTGCTGGCCGTGGCGGCGCTGGCGGGTGCGGCCGTTGCGGGAGGGGCCGCCATGGGCGGCGCCGACACGGCGGCGTTCGGGGGAGCGTTCGCCGTGGACACCATCACGGGTCTGGCCCGGATCCTGGTGCCGCTGGCGACCGCGCTGGTGGTGGCGGTCGCGGCGGAGGAGATCGGCGGAAGTGCCCGGGAGAGCGAGGTGTACGCGCTGCTGTTGTGTACCACCGCCGGTGTGCTGGTGCTCTGCGGTGCCGACGATCTGCTGGTGCTGGCGACGGGCTATCTGCTGGCCAGCATCCCGCTGTACGCCCTGATCGGAATGGCCGGTTCGGCGCGCAGTGCCGAAGCCGTGATGAAGACCTACCTGCTGGGTGCGCTGGCCGGCATCCTGCTGCTGCTGGGCATCGCCGTGCTCTACGCGATGGCCGCGGCGACCCGCTATGCCGATCTGGCGGTGCAGCTGCCCGGCGCGTCGGGGGCGGTCGTCGGGGCGGGAGTGATCGGGGTGCTGGCGGGTCTGCTGTTCAAGGCCGGAGCCGTTCCACTGCACTTCTGGGTGCCCGACGCAGCCCAGGGCACAACCGGATACGCGGCGATGTATCTGACCACGGTGCCCAAGATCGGCGCAGTGGTGGCGCTCTATCGGCTGGTTGTCGCGCTGCCCGACGACGTGGCGTGGCCGCTGCTGGTGGGTCTGCTCGCGGTGGCCGGAATGACGCTGGGAAACCTGGCCGCCTTCTGGCAGCAGGACCCGCGCCGGCTGCTGGGATGGTCCACGGTCAGCCAGGTCGGTTTCCTGTTGGTGCCGGTGGCTGCGGTGGGTGCCAGCGATCTGGCAGTTCCGTCGCTGCTGTTCTACCTGGCCGGCTACACGGTGACCAATATCGCGGTGTTCGCGGTGACCACGGCGCTGCCGCAGGCCCGCCGGTTGTCGGACTACCGGGGAATGGCCCGGACCCAACCGTGGCTGTCGGGAGCACTGGTGGTCGGGCTGCTCGGGCTGCTCGGGACACCGCCGACGGCGGTGTTCGTCGGCAAGTTGACCACGGCCAGCGCGGCGTGGGAGGCCGGTGCGCCGTGGCTGACCGTCGCGGTCTTCGTCAACACGTTGATCAGTTTGTTCTACTACCTGCGCTGGATCGTGCCCACGTTCCAGGCGGCCGGTGGATCGACACCGAAGATGTCCTCACCGCAACGGTTCTCCAGCGTGGTCGCGGTCGCGATGGCAGCGTTGAGCGTGCTGCTCGGGATCGCCGCCGGAAGCCTGTGGGCGGTCCTGGCAGCGGCCGGCTGACCGCTCGGCCTGGCCACTGCAGGCCGGCGCGTGCTCAGGTCGTCGCGAGGTTGGCTTCCAACAGCCCGGCCAGTGCGGCGAACCCGACCTCGGGGGTGCCCGGGAGTTGCGGGATGGTCGGGGCGACCCGCGCCAGGATCCGGGCCGCGGACTCCCCGGCCTCTGTGGCCAGCTTGGCCATGTCATGGCCGAGCAGGTGGGCTCCGCGCTTCACGCAGCGCCCGGCGACATAGACGGCGGCGATGTCCTCGGGTGTGGTGTGGAAGACGACGGTGGCCGCGGGGTCGTGCACCGGGCGCTGGCGCACCGAGTCACCGCCGATCACCACCAGGTCGGCCTGCTTGCCGGGCGTGATCGAGCCCAGTGTGTCCGCGCGTCCGATCGCCTCTGCGGCATTGATCGTGCACCATTCGATGGCCTGCAGTGCGGTGGTGGACAGCACCGCGGGGTCGGACCCGCTCAGGTTCGTGGCCTCGGTGTCGGCCCAGCGTTTGAAGCCCAGACCGAGGCGCATCTGGGTGATCAGGTCGCCGCTGTTGAGGGAGATGACGTCGCAGGACAGTGTGGGTTTGATGCCGTGGCGCTCACATTGGGCGAACACGGGCCGGCCCATCCCCATGTTGAGTTCGGTCTCCGGCGAGATCGACATCTTGACGCCCAGGTCGGCGAGAACGCTGAAATCGCTGTCCGACAACGTGTTGCAGTGCACCTGCACCTGGTCGGGCCCGAACAGTTCGGCCGCGGCGACGGTGCCGAAACCCGACGGCACCGACCACGTCGCACCGAGGTGCGCCACCACCAGCCCGCCGTGTTCGCGGGCGGCGTCGATCTCTGCTCGGGTCTGCGCCAACGGCACCAGGCCGTACTCGTTCAACGAGGCGCCGAGGGTGACCAGAGCGTCCTGCGACGGGAAGTGGGTGTTGGCGACCCGCTCGAAGTCGGCCAGGCGTTGCGCGTGATCGGTGAAATACGCCGGGGCTCCGGGGCTGCTGTCGAAGAAACCGTACCCGAACACGGCCCGCCCTCCCGCCGAGCGCAGCCCCGCCACGGCGGCATCGGCATGGTCGGGGGTGTTGATGCAGTGGGAGAAGTCCAGGATGGTGGTCACCCCGCCGGCGAGCCCGTCGAGCGCACCGAGCTTGTTGCCCAGATGGACGTCCTCGGGGGTGTAGTGCGGGCTGATCCCGAAGCGGATGCCGAACAGGTAGTCGGTCAGCGTCCAGTCGCCGGCGATTCCGCGTAGCTGGGTCTGCCAGGTGTGCCGGTGGGTGTCGATCATGCCCGGCATCACGATCTGGCCGGTGACGTCGATGATCTCGGCGTCGACGTCGAGCCGGGGGGCGACCGCGGCGATGCGGTCGCCGTCGATCAGCACGTCGCCGGTGCTGAGCACGCCGATGGCGGGGTCCATCGACAAGACATGGCCGCCGCGCAGCAGTGTTCTCGTGCCGTTCATCGTCGACCTCCATGCTCGTGCCGGATATCCCCCGGACTGTACAGACACGTTAGCGAATATTTTCGACAATCTGTTGACTAGTAGTGGTGGAGTCGGGGATTGTGGACGGTGAGCGCCCGGTCCCGGGCCGCGTCAGCGAGGAAAGTGGGCCGTTAATGCGATGGGTGACATATGAATCCGACGGTGCAGATCGCGTCGGCCTGCTCGACGGCGACACCGTGCGGGGTCTTGCCGCCGGCGTGAGCCTGGTCGAGCTGCTGGCGGCAGGGCCCGACGCGATGCGCGAGGCCGGTGAGTCGGCCACCCGTTCACCGGCCGAGGTGCGCCCGCTCGCCGGGACCCGGCTGCACGCTCCGATCCCGGAGCCCCCGTCCCTGCGGGATGCGTTGGGCTTCCTCGACCATCTCCGGGCCGCGCTGCGCGGGGTAGGCATGAGCACCGACCTGGCTCCGGCCTGGACGCAGATCCCGGCGTTCTACTTCGGGAACGCCGGCGCCATCGCCGGTCCCTATGACCCGATCGAGATCCCGACCGGCTGCCGCTGGTTCGATTTCGAACTCGAGGTCGGCGCGGTGATCGGGAAGCCGGGCCGCGACATCGCACCCGAGGACGGCGAGAGCCACATCGCCGGGTTCACGCTGTACTGCGACTGGAGCAACCGCAACGCTCAACTTCACGAGATGCAGCTGGCCATCGGACAGGGCAAGTCCAAGGACATGTCCGTAACCCTGGGGCCGGCACTGGTGACGATCGACGAGCTCGAACCGTATCGGGTCGACGGGCGACTGGCCTTCGACCTCAGCGCCAGCGTCAACGGGCGGGAGATCACCAAAGGGTCGCTGGACCAGATGGATTGGTCGTTCGGCGACATCATCGCCTACGTGTCACGCGGAGTGGACCTTCGGCCCGGCGACGTCATCGGCTCGGGCACCGTGCCCGGCGGGTGCCTGATGGAGCACATCGACACCGGTGACCCGGCGACATTCACCGGCTGGCTCAACCCCGGTGACGTGGTGTCGCTGGCCAGCAACGCACTCGGCTCCACCCGCCAGGAGGTGCTGGCCTCGACCGGCACCTTCCACCCGCTGAAGTCGGGGTTCTGAGATGGTGCCGTTCACGAAGGGGCTGCACGAACTCTGCGCCGACACCTGGGCGTGGCTGGGCCCGGACGGCAGCTTCGGCTGGAGCAACGCCGGCCTGATCCGCGGCGGAGCGCGAACGCTGCTGGTGGACACCCTGTTCGACCTGAACCTCACCGGCGAGATGCTCGACGCGATGGCCCCGATCATCGCCGAGAGCCCACTCACCGATGCAGTCAACACCCACGCCAACGGAGACCACTGCTACGGCAACCAGCTGCTGCCGGCAGAGACCCGCATCCACGCCGCCTCGGAGGTCGCCCACGAGATGCACGAGGCGCCGCCGGAGATGCTCGCCACGATGTCGAAAATGGACCTGGGGCCAGTGCTGACCCCCTACGTCCAGAAGCGATTCGGGGCCTTCGACTTCACCGGAATACAGCTACGCGATCCGGATACCGACGTGGAGGGCTCGGTGAGTCTCGATCTGGACGGCCGACGGGTCGACATGATCAAGCTCGGACCTGCCCACACCGACGGAGATGTCGTGGTGTGGGTACCCGACCGCCGGGTGCTGTTCGCCGGGGACCTGCTGTTCATCGGCGGCACGCCGATCATGTGGGCCGGACCGATCGAGAACTGGATCACCGCCTGCGATGTCATGATCGGCTGGCAGCCCGACATCGTCGTGCCGGGGCACGGGCCGGTGACCGGCGTAGAGGGAATCCACGCCGTGCGTGACTATCTCGTGCACGTGGACGGTCAGCTCAGTGCCGCCATGGCGGAAGGCAAGGAGTGGAAGCAGGCGGCGTGGGAAGTCGACCTCGGGCCGTTCGCGACGCTGCCCGACGCCGACCGGGTCGTCGTCACGGCGTACCAGACCTACCGGCACCGGCAGCCGGATACCGCCGAGCAGTCGGTCGTCGAGCTGTTCACCGGGATGGCCGAGTGGGAGCTCTCGCGCGCGACCTCGTGACCCGGTCAGCGCTTCCGTTTCCTGGGGATCCCGAGAATGCGCATGGACGCCTCGACGAGATTGTCGGCGAGTTCCTTCTCCTCGGCGGGTTCGTGTTCGCGGGAGAACAGCATGAAGAAGTTGCGTTCGACCATCCAGGCGGCCATTTCACACGCGGCCCGGGCATCGCCCTCGGCGGCGGTGTCGGCGGCCTCGTCGTCGGTCAGCTTGGGCACCATGGCGTCCAGGCACGCATCCATGACCGAACGCCAGTTGGCGGTCGCGTTGCCGCCGTGTGAGCCGCGCTCGACGGCCGCGCAGAAGACGGCGCGATGGTTCTGCCAGGACCACAGGCACGCGTCGATGAACTGCGCCATCAGATCGGGTATCGGCTTGTCGTCGACATCGCGCAGCGCGCGTAGCGTGAGCTCCTCCGACCGCAGGTCGATCAGGGCGTCCACCAGGGCCCATTTGTTGTCGAAATAGAAGTACACCCCGGATCGGGACAGCCCGGCGCGGGCCGCGACGTCGTCGAGGGTCAGTGCCTCGGCGGTGACTTCGCCCAGCAGCTCTTCGGCGCTGTCGAGCAGCAGTTCGCGGCGCCGGTCGCCCTTGCGTGGAGCTCCCGGATCGAACTTCCGGCGGGCCGGCGGTGTTGGTTGCTTGCTCTTGGCCACGACCCGAGCCTATCTCTTGAAGCCACGCGGTGTCGCCGTGGTGCCGATCACTGCTGACGAGACAGCGACTTTTTTCGACAAAACGTTGATTTTGCTCGGTGTGGTGTCGATACTGTGCAGACGTTCCATTCCCGACCTCAGGAGAGCCATGGCAGGCGTGCAAGCCGGCGACCGGACAGCCGACGAGATCCTCGGAGAGTTGTTCGGCGGCACGGCCAGTGACCCGTTTCCGCTCTACGACGAGCTCCGTGAGCTGGGCGACGGAATCCACCGTTGCGATCTGATCGGCGGCCACATCCTCAGCCGATACGCCGACTGCCGGCAGATCGGCAGCGAACCGAGAACGTTCTCCAGCGACATCTTCGCCACCACCGCACCGGGGATCCACGATCCCGAGGATCCCGAGCATCGCCGCTACGCCGCCACGGCCAGCCAGCTGTTCATGTTCGCCGATCCGCCGCGCCACACCAGGATTCGCTCCACCTTCCGGCACGCGTTCACCCCGGACGCCGTCCGCGGCTGGCGGGCGGCGGTCGAACGGGTCACCGACGAGGTGCTGGGCAAGTACTCACCGGGCCAGGAGATCGACCTGATGCCCGGACCGGCCGCCGAGATCCCGGTCGCGGTGATCGCCACCATCCTCGGTGTGCCCCAGGATGTCTGGCCCAAGTTCCGGGAATGGTCCATGGGATACGCGTCGACCTTCGACCCGATGGTGTTCGGCGAACGCCGCGACGCCGCGATCCGGACCACCCTGGAGCTGTTCGACTATCTGGCCGGGCTGATCCGGGAGCGCCGCGAAGACCCGGCCGATGACCTGATCTCGCACATGATCGCCACCGAGACCATCGACGGCGGCCACCTCGACGACGCCGAAATGCTCTCGCAGGTCGCGCTGCTGCTGGTCGCCGGCAACGAGACCACGACCAACCTCATCGGCAACGGGATGACCCTGCTGTTCGACCATCCCGACGCAAGGCGTGCGGTGGCAGCCGATCCCGGCCTGGTGCCCACCGCTGTCGAGGAACTGCTGCGCTACGACACCCCGCTGCACATGACAGGTCGCAAGGTCGCCCGCGACACCGAGATCAACGGCCATCACCTGGAAGCAGGATCGACGGTGCTGCTGTGCCTGGCGGGGGCCAACCGCGACCCCAGGGCGTTCGAGAACGCCGGAGCATTCGACATCACCCGCTCGCCGAACCCGCACCTGTCGTTCTTCCACGGCATCCACTTCTGCGTCGGGGCGCCGTTGGCCCGACTGGAGGGGCAGGTCTTCTTCGAGAAGGTGTTCCGCGCCTTCCCCGACATCGCAGAGGGCAGCGAGCCCCCGGTGCGCCGCACCCTGAACATCTCCTCCCGGGGCTGGGTCACCCGGCCGGTGCGGCTGTGAGCGCACTTCGTGTCAGCGTGCGCGCCGAGACCTGCATGGCCAGCGGCGCGTGCCGGCGCGCAGCCCCCCGCGTCTTCGGAGCGACCCCTGACGGGTGGGTGACCCTGCTGGATCCGACCCCGGACGGCCAGGACAGGGAAGTGCAGGCCGCAGCCCAGAGCTGTCCGGTCGCCGCCATCGACGTCGAACCCGGCGACGAGCCATCGGCATGAGCATCAACATCGCCCAGTTCATCGTCTCGGCCGCCGGCCGCACCCCCGACCGGGTCGCCTGGCGGTTCGGTGACCGGCATTGTAGTTACCGCGAACTCACCGAACGGGTCAGCGGAACCGCCGCCACGCTGACGGCGCGCGGCGTACGGCCGGGGGACCGCGTGGTGATCCACCTCCCCAACGGACCGGAGTTCATCGAGATTCTGTTCGCGTGCTTCTGGGGCGGATTCGTCGCGGTACCGGTGCACTGGCAACTGGGCCGCGCCGAACTCGAGCATGTGATCGCCGA
Source organism: Mycobacterium sp. ABE4_509 (assembly GCF_056160785.1). Lineage (NCBI taxonomy): Bacteria > Bacillati > Actinomycetota > Actinomycetes > Mycobacteriales > Mycobacteriaceae > Mycobacterium > Mycobacterium sp. ABE4_509. The sequence goes on from NZ_JBSWXU010000018.1 coordinate 16,002, forward strand.
CAGCGCAGCGGCGATGGTCGTCACGGCCAACGCCGCAATCCGCGCCGACGAGCCCCGGGCCGTCGACCCGGGCCTGCTCGAACCCGCCACTGCCGCGACCACCCGCCCGGCGGCCGTCGACGGTGCCGAGCCGGCCTGGCTCTTCTACACCTCGGGCACCACCGGACGCCCCAAGGGCGCGGTGCTCAGCCACCGCAACCTGGCCGCGATGACCATGAACTACCTCTGCGACGTCGACAACGTCGTCGAGGTCGTCGACGGGGCGAGGTTCCTGCACGCCGCACCGCTGAGCCACGGCAGCGGGATGTACCTGATCCCCGCGCTCGCACGGGGGGCCACCAACATCATCTCCGATGCGCCCCGGTTCGACCCGGCGTCCTACTTCGCGGCGATCGAAGCCCACCGCATCACCCACGCTACCTTCCTGGCGCCCACCATGCTCAAACGGCTGACCGATCACGGCAACGCCGAGGGCCGCGACCTGTCCAGCCTGACCGGTATGGCGGTCGGTGGATCACCGCTCTATGCAGCGGATCTGGACGCCGCACGAGCACTGTTCGGGCCCATCGTCACCCAGGTCTACGGGCAGGGTGAGTCGCCGATGACCATCACCGTGATGCGCGCCGACGATTCCCTGGCGGCCGGGCGGGCCCTGTCGACCGGCAGACCGTTCACCGGTGTCGAGGTGATGATCACCGACGCCGCGGGGCGGCCGGCGCCGCCGTGGGTCTCCGGCGAGGTGTGTGTGCGCGGCGACGTCGTGATGGCCGGGTACTGGCGCAATCCCGAGGCCACCGCGGCGACCGTCGTCGACGGCTGGCTGCGCACCGGCGACGTCGGCCACCTCGACGAGCACGGCTACCTGTTCCTGACCGACCGCACCAAGGACGTCATCATCTCCGGAGGGAGCAACGTCTACCCGCGCGAGGTCGAGGAAGTTCTGCTGCGGCACCCGGGCGTCCGGGAGGCCGCGGTGATCGGGGTGCCCGACCGGGACTGGGGCGAGGTGGTCTGCGCGGTGATCGTCGGGGACGGTGAACCGGCCGACGAGCCGGCGTTGCTGGACCACTGCCGGACACTACTGGCCGGGTACAAGCTGCCGCGCCGTTTCGTGACGCTGACCGACCTGCCCAAGAACGCCACCGGCAAAGTGCTCAAGCGGACACTGCGCGACCAGCTCGTGTCCGGGAGTCCGCGATGAACGCCGCCCGAACCGTCCTGGTCCCGCTGCGCGGGCTGGGCGGCTTCGTCCAGATGGCCTTCGAAGTGTTCGCGCTGATTCCACGTCGCCCCTTCGCATTCCGCGAGTTCCTGCTGCAGTCGTGGTTCGTGGCCAAGGTGTCGATAGCCCCCACCCTGCTGCTGACCATCCCGTTCTGCGTGATGGTGGTGTTCACCTTCAACATCCTGCTGGTCGAGTTCGGGGCGGCCGACTTCTCCGGAACCGGAGCCGCCTACGGGACGGTCACCCAGATCGGGCCGATCGTCACCGTTCTGGTTGTCGCAGGTGCCGGGGCCACCGCCATGTGCGCGGACCTCGGCGCCCGCACGATCCGCGAAGAGCTCGACGCGCTTCGGGTGATGGGGATCAACCCGGTTCAGTCGCTGGTCGTGCCCAGGGTGCTCGCCGCCGCGTTCGTCGCCACGCTGCTCTCGGCGGTGGTGATCCTGGTCGGGATCGCCGGGAGCTTCCTGTTCTCGGTGTTCGTCCAGCACGTCACGCCCGGGGCGTTCGCCTCCGGCATCACGCTGATCACCGGTATCGCCGACGTCGTCCTCGCCTTCGTCAAGGCTGCGCTGTTCGGTCTGACCGCCGGACTGATCGCCTGCTACAAGGGGGTGCACGTCGGCGGGGGGCCCGCCGGGGTCGGCAACGCGGTCAACGAAACCGTCGTCTACACGTTCATGGCACTGTTCGCGATCAACATCGTGGTCAGCGCGATCGGTATCGAGGTCACCCTGTGACCGTCGCCCGGACGCCCTATCCCACGTTGCGCCGGGTCGGCCGCCGGTGGCTCGACGGGCTGGAACGCGTGGGCGAGCAGAGCCGGTTCTACGCAGCGACCCTGCGGGCCCTCACCGATGCCGTGCTGCACTACCGGATCGAGCTGATGCGGCTGATCGCCACGATGAGCCTGGGCACCGGGGCGCTGGCGATCATCGGCGGCACCGTGGTGATCGTCGGGTTCCTGACATTGTCCAGTGGTGCGGTGATCGCCGTCCAGGGCTACAACCAGTTCGCCGAGGTCGGGGTCGAGGCGCTGACCGGTTTCGCCTCGGCGTACTTCAACGTGCGGTTGATCGCGCCGCTGGTGGCCGCCATCGGGCTGGCGGCCACGATCGGAGCGGGCGCGACCGCTCAGATCGGGGCGATGCGGATCAACGAGGAGATCGACGCGCTCGAGGTCATCGGGGTCCGGTCGGTCGCCTACCTGGCATCGACACGCGTGCTGGCCGGCGTCATCGTGGTCGGCCCGCTGTACTGCGTGGCGGTGCTGATGTCCTTTCTGGCAGCGCGATTCGGTACCACCGTGGTCTACGGCCAGTCCTCGGGGGTCTACGACCACTACTTCACCACCTTCCTCAACCCGGTCGACCTGATCTGGTCGTTCGTGCAGGCGGTGGTGATGGCGATCCTGATCATGCTCGTGCACACCTACTACGGATTCACCGCATCCGGCGGACCGGCCGGCGTGGGTGCCGCCGTGGGCCGGGCTGTCCGCACCTCGCTGATCATCGCCACGTTCGTCTGCATGTTCGTCACGCTGGCCGTCTACGGCCAGTCCGGCAATTTCAACCTGTCGGGGTAGCGGTGGAGACGGTGCGGCCGCGACGCGGCGAGCGGGCGATCCACCCGCTGTGGTGGACGGTGATCACCGTCGTGGTCGTCGTGGTCTTCGTCGGGGTGTCGACGGCGTCGTTCGCCGGCACCTTCCGCGACTTCGTTCGGGTCACCCTCACCTCGGACCGCTCCGGTCTGGTGATGGAATCAGGCGCGAAGGTCAAGATGCGAGGCATCGCCGTCGGCCGGGTGGCGGGTGTGCGCGGGGGCGGCGAGCAGGTGAGCCTGGAGCTGGACCTCTATCCCGATCAGGTGCGCTTCATCCCCGGCAATGTGCAGGCACAGATCCGGGCGACCACCGCCTTCGGTGCCAAGTACGTGGACCTCGTCTACCCCGAGCGCCCCAGCGCCGAACATGTGCGCGCCGGTGCCGTGCTGCACGCACGCAACGTCAGCACCGAGGTCAACACGGTGTTCCAGAACGTCCTCGCGGTGCTCGACCGCATCGACCCGCCGAAACTCAACGCCGTGCTGAGCGCGCTCGCCGAGGGGGTACGGGGACTCGGTCCGCGCATCGGCGAGGCCACCACCGCCGCAGACCAGGTGCTGACCGTCGTCAACGACCGTGCCGAGGTCGTGCGTGCCGACTGGAATGCGCTGCAGGGATTCAGCGCAACGTATTCCGACGCGGCGCCGGATATCGTTCGGATGCTGGCCGCGGTCGTCACCACGGGCACGACCGTCGCCGAACGGGCCTCCGACCTCGACGCCCTGCTGCTGGCCACCACCGGACTGGCCAGCACCGGAAACGCACTGCTGGCCGACAGCGCGGCAGACCTGGTCCGGGCGGTCAACACCGCCGAGCCGACCACCGAACTGCTCAGGAAGTACGACCCGACCTACACCTGTCTGCTGCAGGGGTCGACGTGGGTGCTCGACAACGGTGGCCGCCAGAACCTCGGCGGCAACGGCCGTTCGGTCGTCCTCGACGCCACGCTGTTGTTCGGTGACGACCCGTACCGGTATCCGCAGAACCTGCCCGTCGTCGCCGCCAAGGGAGGCCCGGGTGGGCAACCGAGCTGCGGATCGCTGCCCGACGCCTCGAAGAACTTCCCGGTGCGCCAGCTGATCACGAACACCGGTTGGGGAACCGGCCTCGACGTCCGGCCAAACCCTGGCATCGGGAACCCGTGCTGGGCCAACTACTTCCCGGTCACCCGTGCGGTACCGGAACCACCGAGTATCCGCCAGTGCCTGCCCGGCCCGGCGATCGGCCCGGTGCCCTACCCGGGCGCGCCCGCCTACGGGGCGCCGCTCTACGGTCCCGGCGGCACCCCGCTGTGGCCGGGCATACCGCCGGCGCCCCCACCCGTTCCAGCGCCGTGAAACCCAGCGCCAGCAGACCTTTCGCTGAAACGAGGAAACCCCGATGAAGGACGACCTGACCGGAGCCGTATGGCGGCTGGCGGTCTTCGTGGTGGCCTGCGTGGTGGCGATCGTCTGCTGCGTGCTGATCTTCGCCCAGTTGCGATTCGGCGAAGACACGAGCTACCGGGCGGAATTCGTCAACGTCACCGGGCTGGAGCCGGGCAACTTCGTGCGCATCGGGGGAGTGGAGGTCGGCAAGGTCAAGCACATCTCGATCCGGCGCGACGCGGTCGCGGTCGTGGAGTTCTCCACCGAGGACTCCGTCGCGCTCACCCAGGGGTCGGAGGCGGCGATTCGGTATGACAACCTGATCGGCGGCCGCTACCTCGAACTCCTGCAGGGAGCGGGCGACCCAGCCAGGCTGGCCCCCGGACAGACCATCCCACTGCAGCGCACCCGGCCGGCGCTCGACCTGGACGCGCTGATCGGCGGATTCCGTCCGCTGTTCCGGGCGCTGGACCCCGAGCAGGTGAACGCCCTGTCGGCTCAGCTGATCTCAGCTTTCCAGGGGCAGGGGGCCACCATCGGTGCGTTCCTGTCCCAGACCGCGTCGTTCACCTCCGCGCTGGCCGAGCGCGACGAGCTGATCGGTCAGGTGATCGTCAACCTCAAGACAGTGCTGGGCACGTTGAGCGAGCAGAGCACCGAGGTCGACGAGACCGTCGTGACGCTCTCCGAGCTGGTGTCCGGCTTGGCCGAGGGCCGCACCGAGCTGGCCTCCGGCCTCGCCGAAGTCAGCGCCGGCGCCGCCGAACTGGCCGGTGCGACCGAACAGATCCGCCGGCCGCTGCCGGAGATGCTGCACCAGACCGACCGGGTGGCCGGCATCGTCGTCGCCGACCACGACTACGTCGACGATCTGCTGAACACCCTGCCCGAGGCCTACCAGATCCTCGGCAGGCAGGGCATCTACGGTGACTTCTTCAGCTTCTACCTCTGCGAGGCGGTCCTCAAGCTCAACGGCAAGGGCGGACAGCCGGTGTACGTGAAGATCGCCGGACAGTCGTCGGGGCGGTGTGCACCACGATGAGGACACCGGCGAAACGTGATCCGGCGCTGCTCGGAGTGGTCGGACTGGCGCTGGCGGCCGGGCTGACGTTGCTGGGGCTGAACTACGATCGCATCCCGTTTCTGAACCAGAAGTCCACCTACGTGGCCGAATTCGCCGATGCGAGCGGACTGCGCACCGGCGCCTCGGTGCAGGTTTCCGGGCTGCCGACCGGTGAGGTGACCGATGTGCGGCTCGTCGACTCCCGGGTGGTGGTGCACTTCACCGTCGACGACGACATCTTCCTCGGCGACCGCACCGAGGCCGCGGTGAAAGCCCGCAGTGTGCTCGGCGCCAAGATGCTCGAGATCACCCCGCGTGGTGAGGCGCAGATGTCAGGGCCGATCCCCACCTCCCGCACCACCCCGGCCTACCAACTCCCCGACGCGCTGGGCGACCTCGCCGAAACCGTCAGCGGACTCGACACCGACGGGCTGGAAACCTCACTGCGGACGCTGGCGGACACCTTCCGCGACACCCCCGCTGACCTGCAGCTCGCGGTGCAGGGGGTGTCGCGCTTCGCCCGCAGCCTCAACGAGCGCGACGACGAACTGCGGGCCCTGTTGGCCGACGCCAACCGGGTCACCGGGGTGCTGGCCCGGCACAGCGCCCGGGTGACCACGCTGGTGAGCGACACCACCGCACTGCTGGCCGAGCTGCAGGCCCACAGCACCGCGCTGGACCTGCTGAGCGCCAACGTGTCCCGGGTGTCCGGAGAGCTCACCGAGTTGATCGCCGAGAACCGCGACACGTTGCCCGACACGGTCGCCAAGCTCAACGGGGTGCTCACCATCGTCGACAACCGCAAGGAGCGCATCCAGGAATCGATCAGGCTGCTCAACCAGTACTCGATGTCGCTGGGCGAGGCGGTGTCGTCGGGCCCGTTCTTCAACGCCTACGTCGCCAACCTGCTGCCCGGCCAGTTCGTGCAGCCGTTCATCGAGTCGGCGTTCTCGGATCTGGGGCTCGACCCCAACGTGCTGCTGCCCTCCGAGCTGACCGGTCCGCAGACCGGGCAGCCGGGTACCCCGGCACTACCGGTTCCGTTCCCGCGCACCGGCCAGGGTGGCGAACCGCATCTGACGCTGCCCGACGCGATCACCGGCAATCCCGCAGACCCGCGCTATCCCTACCGTGAGCCGCCGCCGGCCCCGGCCCCGGGCGGGCCGCCGCCGGGACCACCGGCGATCGTCGAGGAGGTCGGCCCGTGAACCGGGGAGTCATCAGAAGAATCCTGGCAGTGGCCCTCGCGGCGGTGCTGGCGGCGGGGGTGACCCTGCTCGTCGCGGGTCTCGACGAAGCCGACCGGCTGCATCTGACCGCGTATTTCGACAACAGCAACGGGATCTACCCCGGCGACGACGTGCTGATCCTGGGTGTGCCGGTCGGCCGGATCGAGTCGATCGAACCGCAGCCGCAGCGCGCCAAGGTCAGCTTCTGGGTGGACGCAGACCACCCGGTTCCCGACGGTGTGCACGCCGCGGTCCTTTCTCCGCAGCTGATCTCGGCGCGGGCCATCCAGCTGAGCCCCGCATACCAGGGCGGCCCGACGATGCCCGACGGTGCGGTCATTCCGATCACGCGGACCGTCGTTCCGGTCGAGTGGGACGACTTCCGCGAGCAACTCGCCGAGCTCAGCGCCAGCCTGCAGCCCGACGGGCCCGACGGACAGAGTCCGTTGGGCGCGGTGATCCGCACCGCGGCAGACAACCTGCGTGACCGCGGCGACGACATCCGCTCGGCGGTGATCGAGCTGTCCCAGACATTCTCGGCGCTGGGTGACCACAGCGGCGACGTGTTCGCGACGCTGCGCAACCTGTCGGTCCTGGTGTCGGCGCTGCGGGACAGCACCACGGTGATGCGCGAGCTGAACGTCAACCTCGCGTCGGTGAGTTCGCTGTTCGCCGACAGCAGGGACGAAGTGGGGCAGATGATCCGCGACCTCGACACCGTGGCCGTGGACCTCGGCGAGTTCGTCGCCGAGAACCGTGAACCGCTCGGCACCACCGGCGACCGGCTGGCCGGCGTGTCGCAGGCACTGGTCGACAGCCTCGAGGATGTCAAGCAGACCCTGCACACCGCGCCGACGGCGTTGCAGAACCTGAACAACACCTACGAGCCTGCCCACTCGTCGCTGACCGGCATCGCCGCGATCAACAACTTCGCCAACCCGTTGCAGTTCCTGTGCGCCGCGGTGCAGGCGGCGTCGCGGCTCGGCGCCGAGCAGGCGTCCAAGATGTGCGTGCAGTATCTCGCGCCGATCGTCAAGAACCGGCAGTACAACTTCCTGCCGTTCGGGATCAACCCGGTCGTCAACGCCCAGGCCCGGCCCAACGAGATCACCTACAGCGAGGACTGGATGCGGCCAGACCATGTTCCGCCGGCGCAGACGGGCCCGCCGCCCGGCGCGCCCCTGCCCGCCGAGGCCACCGATCCGGCCGCCGGTCTCCCCGGCCTCATGGCCGGCCACCTGGACGGACAGTGAGATGCGCTTGAGGGCAAAGGTATTACGGGCATTGCGGCGCAGTCTGGCCGTCATGATCGCCGCGGTGGTTCTCGGTGTCTCGGGGTGCGGCTTGCAGAATTTTCAGGGGGTCAACTCGCTGCCGCTGCCGGGTACCGAAGGCGGCGGTGCGCGTTCCTTCCAGGTTCAGGCCCAGCTGCCCGACGTCACCAACGTCGCGCGCAACTCCCGGGTGCGGGTCGGTGACGTCACCGTCGGCACCGTCACGGCCATCGAGCGGCAGGGCTGGCATGCGCTGGTGACCATGCGCCTCGACGGCGATGTGAACCTGCCCGCCAACGCCATCGCCACGGTGGGGCAGACCAGCCTGCTGGGCGCGTTGCACGTCGAACTGGCGCCGCCGGTGAATACGCCGGCCAGCGGCCGGTTGCAGGACGGTGCGGTGATCCCGCTGTCGCGCGGCGCCGCCTACCCGACCACCGAACAGACGCTGGCGGCGGTGTCGATGCTGCTCAACGGCGGGGGACTGGGACAGGTCCACGACATCACCGGGGCGCTGAGCACGGCGTTCGCCGGCCGTGAGGACCAGCTGCGCGGATTCATCGAGCAGATGCAGCGGTTCGCGGCCAACCTCGACACGCAGAAGGACGACATCATCGCCGCGGGCGAAAGCCTCAACCGGTTGGCAGGTCAGCTGGCCGAGCAGCAACCTGTTCTCGAGGACGCGCTGCGCGTGCTGCCGGGCGCGCTGGCCGCGGTCAACGATGCCAAGTCCGAGCTGGTCACCGCCGCAGACGAATTCGGCAGCTTCGCCGCCACGACCGCCGGCACGCTGGAGCAGACCAGGGACGCGCTGAGCGCCGAGCTCGCCGATCTCGCGCCGGTCGCCGCGGCGCTGGCCGACGCCGGCCCCAGCCTGACCCGCTCGCTGAGCCTGCTGACCACCTACCCGTGGGTGAAGGAGACGCTGCCGAACTGGATGCGCGGCGACTACGCCAACCTCATCCTGGTGCTCGACATGACGCTGAGCCGCCTGGATGCCGCGATGCTCACCGGTACCCGGTGGGAGGGCGACCTGACCGAACTCGAGATGCAGTGGGGACGCACCATCGGGCAGCTGCCGTCGCCGTACACCTCGGGCAATCCGCTGGTCGTGCCCTACCGCACCGATCAGGGCCGCTGACATGCTGACCAGGAGGCTGAAGATCCAGCTGGTCGTCTTCGCCGTGGTGGCCGTCGTAGCGAGCGCCGTCATGGTGTTCGGGGTCGCGCAGCTGCCCGGAGCGTTCTTCGGAGTCGGCCGCTACACCGTGACCGTGCACTTGCCGGAGGCCGGCGGCCTGTACACCGACAGCAACGTCACCTACCGGGGCACCCAGGTGGGCCGCGTCGCGGACGTCCGGCTGACCGAAACCGGTGTCGAGGCCGTGCTGTCGCTGTCCGCTGGGGTGCAGATCCCCGCCGACCTCGATGCCGAGGTGCACAGCCAGTCGGCGGTCGGCGAGCAGTACGTCGCGCTGATTCCCCGCGCCGGTGCTGGACCGCCGCTGCGGGGCGGCGACGTCATCCCGCGGGCCCGGACGTCGGTCCCGCCGGACATCAACGAACTCCTGGACGCGACGAACGCCGGTCTGGAGGCGATCCCGGGTTCGGACCTGCAGACCGTCATCGATCAGTCCTATGTCGCCGTCGGGGGATTGGGGCCCGAGATCCGGCGCTTCGTCACCGGTTCGACGCAACTGGCCATCGACGGTCGTGGCGACCTGGACGCTCTGGTCACCCTGATTGACGACGCGGCTCCGGTGCTGGACTCACAGACGGACACCGCAGGCGCGATCGGGGTCTGGGCCGACAACCTGGCCGATGTCGCCGTCTCGCTGCGCGACAGCGATGCCGCGGTGGCGGGGATCCTCGAACGGGGGCCGCGGACCGTCGACGAGGGGCGAGCCCTGCTCGACCGGCTGCGTCCGACGTTGCCGGTGATCGCGGCCAACCTGGCCAGCGTCGGTGAGGTCGCGGTGGTCTACCAGCCCGCCATCGAGCAGCTGCTGGTGTTGCTTCCGCAAGGCGTGGCCAGTACGCAGGGGATGCTGATGGCCAACCTGAACACCCGCCAGGACTACAAGGGTTCCTACCTGGACTTCAACCTCAACCTCGGGCTGCCGCCGCCGTGCACCACCGGGTTCATTCCGGCCCAGCAACGGCGGGCGCCGGCCATGGTGGACTATCCGGACCGCCCCGACGGGGACATCTACTGCCGGGTGCCGCAGGATTCGCCGTTCAATGTGCGGGGCGTGCGCAACTATCCGTGTTTCGCCACCCCGGGCAAGCGGGCGCCGACGGTGGCGCTGTGCGAGAGCGACGAACAGTACGTGCCGCTCAACGACGGGATGAACTGGAAGGGCGATCCCAACGCCACCCTGTCCGGGCAGGAGATCCCCGAACGGTCGGCGCAAGCGGTTGCGCCACCGCCTGTTCCGCCGATAGCCGTGGCGGAGTACGACCCCGCGACAGGCAGCTATGTCGCACCGGACGGGCGGGTCTACACCCAGGCCGATCTTGCGGGCGCCACCGCACCGGATTGGCGGTCGTTGTTGGCGCCGCCGGGCGGGTGAACACCAAAAACGTTCCGGCGCAGGATGAAAATGCTGCCAACTACCTATTGTCAATTCACTTACAGGCCGGATAGGCTCCCCTGTAAGTGAATCACTACTAGCCTTGGAGGGCAGATGACGACCAGAGCGGTTGTCGCCGGGGTCGGCATGATCCCGTTCACCACACCGAGTCGCGCCGAAACCTACGACGTCATGGGTGCCGGGGCGGCGGCGGCGGCACTGCAGGACGCCGGAATCGGCTACGAGGCCGTCGAGCAGGCCTACGCCGGCTACGTGTACGGGGATTCGACCTGCGGCCAGGCTGTGCTGTACCGCGTCGGCACCACCGGGATCCCGGTGGTCAACGTCAACAACAACTGTTCGACCGGATCCTCGGCGCTGCACCTGGCCCGCCAGGCCATCGAGCACGGTGTCGCCGATGTGGTGCTGGCGGTGGGCTTCGAACAGATGCAACGCGGCGCGCTCGGCGCCATGTACACCGACCGGCCCAGTCCGTTCGCCCGGTTCGACGAGGTCGTCCGCGCGGTCGAGGGTGACTCCGACGTGCCGTTCGCGCCGCGGTTCTTCGGAGCTGCGGGCCGGGAATACGCCGAGAAGTACGGACTGCGCGAGGACACCTACGCGCGGATCTCGGTCAAGGCCCGCCGGCATGCGGCCAACAACCCCAACGCGGTGTTCCGTGATCCGGTGACGGTGGAGGAGGTGCTGGCCTCACCCACCGTGTACGGCAAGCTCACCCGGCTGCAGTGCTGCCCGCCCACCTGCGGCGCCGCGGCGGCCGTCCTGGTCAGCGAGGACTACGCGCGCACCCACGGGCTGCCCGTCGACGTGGTGATCCGCGCCCAGGCGATGCGGACGGACACGGCCTCGACGTTCGACGAGGCGTCGCCGATGAAGGTCGTCGGATACGACATGGCCAAAGCGGCCGCCGACGAGGTGTACCAGAGCTCAGGGGTCGACCCGCTCGACATCCCCGTCGTCGAGCTGCACGACTGTTTCACCACCAACGAGCTGCTGTCCTACGAAGCCCTCGGCCTGACCCCGGAGGGGACGGCGGAGAAGTTCATCCTCGACGGCGACAACACCTACGGTGGCCGCGTCGTCACCAACCCGTCGGGTGGTCTGCTGTCCAAGGGGCATCCGCTGGGCGCCACCGGGCTCGCCCAGTGCACCGAGCTGGTCTGGCAGCTGCGCGGGCAGGCCGGCCCCCGGCAGGTCGACGGCGCACGAATCGCGCTGCAGCACAACGTCGGCCTCGGCGGGGCCGCTGTCGTGACGCTCTACGAGAAGGTGGGCTGACCATGGCCGTCGACCCCGCTGCCGTCGGGACCGTCCTGGACCCCTCCACGATGACCATCGACGCGGGCCGGTTGCGGTTCTTCGCCAAGGCGATCGGGGAACGCAACCCGGTCTTCACCGACGACGCCGCCGCGCGGGCCGCCGGCCACCCGAGCCTGCCGGTGCCGCCGACGTTCCTGTTCTCCGTCGAGCTCGAGCATCCCGACCCGTTCGGCTGGCTGGCCGACCTCGGTGTGGACATGCGCCACGTCCTGCACGGCGAGCAGCAGTTCAGCTACCACCGCGTCGCTCACGCCGGCGACGTGGTGACGGCCACCCCGCGGATCACCGACGTCTACAGCAAGAAGGGCGGGGCACTGCAGTTCGTCGTGAAGGACACCGCGGTCACCGCCTCCGACGGCACCCCGGTGGCCGACCTGCGGTCGGTCATCGTGGTGCGCGAACCCGGAGGCCGACGATGACGCTGAGCACTGCCGAACTCGAGATCGGAACCAGGCTGCCCGATCTCGAGGTCGACGAGATCACCCGCACCACACTGGCGTTGTTCGCCGGCGCCTCGGGTGATCACAACCCGATCCACATCGACAGCGACGTCGCGGCCTCGGCCGGTGTCGGTGACGTGTTCGCCCACGGCATGTTGTCGATGGCATATCTGGGGCGGTTGCTGACCGACTGGTTCGCACCGGAGGACATCCGGTCCTACGGCGTGCGGTTCGGGGCGATCACGCCGGTGCACGCGCGGCCGACGGCCGCAGCGGTGGTCTCGGCGATCGAGGAGGTCGACGGAGAACGCCGGGCCACTCTCGATCTTCACGTCACCCTGCCAGACGGCACGGTGACCCTCACCGGCGTCGCAACCGTCGCCCTCTGAAAGGAAACCGAGAACATGGGAAAACTGGACAACAGGGTCGCCGTCGTGACCGGATCGGGCCGCGGCATCGGGGCGCACATCGCGGCCAAACTCGCCGCTGAGGGGGCCTCGGTGGTGGTCAACGACCTCGATCCGGAACCGGCCAAACAGACCGTCGCCCAGATCGAACAGGCCGGCGGTAAGGCCGTGGCGCTGCCCGGCAGCGTCACCGAGGACGGGTTCGCCGAGGAGTTCATCGCCGCGGCCACCGACAATTTCGGCGGCCTGGACATCATCGTCAACAATGCCGGATACACCTGGGACTCGGTGATCCAGAAGATGCCCGACGACCAGTGGGACGACATCGTCGACCTGCACCTGAAGGCGCCGTTCCGGATCCTGCGCGCAGCCCAGCCGGTGATCGCGGGACTGGTCAAGCAGGCCAAGACCGCCGATCAGCCGGTGCACTGCCGCAAGGTGGTCAACATCTCCTCGTTGGCGGGTCTGGGCGGCAACGCCGGTCAGGTCAATTATTCGGCTGCCAAGGCCGGCGTGGTGGGGCTGACCAAGACGCTGGCCAAGGAGTGGGGCCGCTACAACGTCACCGTGAACACGGTCGCTTTCGGGCTGATCAAGACCCGATTGACCGAGGCGAGCGCCGACGCCGGCGGCACCATCGACGTCCAGGGCCGGCAGATCAAGGTGGGGGTGAATCCCGAGCTGCTCTCGGCGATGGAGCAGACCATCCCGCTGGGCCGCGCCGGAACGCCGGTCGACGCCGCCGGAGCGGTGTATCTGATGTGCAGCCCCGAATCCGACTACGTCAGCGCACAGACCATCGTGTGCAGCGGCGGCCTGGCGATCTGAGCGGGCCGACAGTGCTCGACCGGCATCAGTCGCCGTGGGTGACCGACGAGATCGAGGACCTGAACCGGATGGCGGTCAAGTTCTTCGACACCGAGGCCCGGCCCCGGCGCGAGAAGTGGGAGAAACAGCAGCAGGTGGACCGGGAGTTCTGGCTCTCGGCGGGGCGGTTGGGCCTGCTGTGCGCGGCCGTCCCGGAGGCCTACGGCGGCGGCGGTGGCACCGCGGCGCATGACTTCGCGATCCTGGACGCGCAATTCGGCTGTTGTGAAACGGGATTCGGGAACCAGGTGCACAGCGCCATCGTTGCGCACTATCTGATGGCCTACGGCACCGAGGAGCAGAAGCAGCGCTGGTTGCCCAAGATGGCCAGTGGCGAGTTCGTCGGCGCCATCGCGATGACCGAACCCGGAGCGGGCTCGGATCTCAAAGCCGTGCGCACCAGCGCGACGCGCGACGGGGACCGGTACGTGGTCAACGGCTCGAAGACCTTCATCTCCAACGGTGCCACCGCGGATCTGATCATCGTGGTGGCCAGGACCGATCCGGGGGCCGGCGCCAGGGGCCTCTCCCTGCTGGTTCTGGAAACCGCGGGCGCGCAGGGTTTTCATGTCGGCCGAGTGCTCGACAAGGTGGGTATGAAGGCCCAGGACACCGCGGAACTGTCGTTCGACGACGTGGCGATCCCGGTTGCCAACCGGCTCGGCGAGCAGAATGGCGGGTTCGGCTACCTGATGGCTCAACTCGGACGCGAGCGGCTGGCTATCGCGGTCTGCGGTCTGGCGGTGCTCGAGGCTGCGGTCGCCGAGACGGTGGCCTACACCAAGCAGCGCAACGCCTTCGGCGCACCGCTGTTCGAGATGCAGAGCGTCCGGCTGGAACTCGCCGACTGCGCCACGGCCGCGCGGGTGGCGCGGGTCTTCGTCGACGACTGCATCACCCGGTACCTGGCCGGCGGGCTCGACAGTGCCGCCGCGTCCATGGCCAAGGCGTGGGTGACCGAACAGCAGTGCCAGGTCGTCGACCGGTGCCTGCAGTTGTTCGGCGGCTACGGCTACATGCGCGAATATCCGATTGCACGGATGTACGCCGACTCGCGTGTACAGCGCATCTACGGCGGCGCCAACGAGGTGCTCAAAGAGCTGGTCGCGCGCTCGTTGTGAACCACAGGGCCAAGGAGTTCGAATGTATGTGACGCAGGCGCTGCACCGGCTGCTGCAACAGCAACCGGCCGCACCGATGACCGAGTGCGGTGCGCGCCGCCGCACGGTGACCCAGTGCGTGGACCGCATCGCCCGGCTGGCGGCCGCGCTACGCAACCTCGGTGTGGGACCGGGTGAGACGGTCGGGTTCCTGGGCCTGAACTCGGACCGATATCACGAGTTCCTGCTCGCGGTGCCGTGGGCGGACGCGATCGTCAACCCGATCAACATCCGCTGGAGCCCCGCCGAGATCGCCTACTCGCTGGGCGATTCCGACTGCCGAGTCGTGTTCGTCGACGATGCCTTCGCCGGTGTCGTCCCCCAACTGCGCAGCGCCGGCGCCGATGTCGGTGCCGCCATCTACTGCGGTGAGCAGGCCTGCCCGCCGGGGCTGCTGGATTATGAAGAACTCGTCGCCACCTCCGAACCCGTCGAGGACGCCCGCCGCGGTGGCGACGCGGTGTACGGGGTGTTCTACACCGGCGGCACCACCGGCCATCCCAAAGGGGTGATGCTCAGCCACCGCAACGTCATGGTCGGTTCCCTGGGAACACTGAGCTCCGGTCACTTCATCTCGGCCCGCGGCAGACTGCTGCACGTCGCCCCGATGTTCCACCTGGCCGGCATCGCGTCGTGGCTGGCCGGCAACCTGATGGGCTCGACGCACGTGATGGTGCCGCACTTCACCCCCGACGGCACGGCTCGGGCGATCCTCGACCACGAGATCACCGACGTCCTGCTGGTGCCGACGATGATTCAGATGATGCTCGACCATCCGGACAACGCCGGTGCGCACTTCGAGTCGATTCGTCATGTCGTCTACGGGGCCTCGCCCATCAGCGACACGGTGCTCGAAAGGGCTCGTAAGGCCTTCCCCGGCGCGGCGTTCACCCAGGCCTACGGAATGACCGAGCTGGCACCGGTGGCCACCCTGCTGTCCCCGGGCGACCACGACAACCCGCTGTTGACCCGATCGGCGGGCCGGGCAGCACCGCACGCCGAGATCCGGGTGGTCGACGAGGACGACCACGACGTGCCCTGCGGCCGGGTCGGCGAGATCGCCGTCCGCGGCGACAACGTGATGGTCGGATACCGAAGCCGCGAACAGGAGACGTCGGAGGCGCTGCGCAACGGGTGGATGCACACCGGCGACATGGGCTACCTCGACGCCGACGGCTACCTGTTCGTGGTGGACCGGCTCAAGGACATGATCGTCACCGGCGGGGAGAACGTCTACTCGGCCGAGGTGGAGAACGTGCTGGCCAGACATGAGGCTGTCGGCGCGGTCGCGGTGATCGGCGTCCCTGACGACCGCTGGGGTGAACGGGTGCACGCGGTGGTGGTACTGCGTCCCGGTTCCGGCGCCACAGCCGAGCAGCTCGGTGCGCACTGCCGGGAATTGATTGCCGGTTACAAGGTTCCGCGCAGTTTCGAGTTCGTGGCCGAGCTTCCGATGTCGGGCGTCGGCAAGGTGCTCAAGCGCGATCTGCGCGCGGCGCACTGGGCCCGGCGCGACCGCCAGATCTCCTAGCCGGTGACCGGCGGTAGAGTCGTCGGCTGTGATCGCTGCGCACATCCGGATGTCGCGCCAGTGGCGGTGAGCCGCATCAGCGCCCGCAACCGGCCCGCCCGGGGCACCCGGCCCCGCAACCGCCGCAGCCTGATCGTCGCCGCCGCGACCGAGCTTTTCTACGAGCGGGGCTACGGAAACGTCGCGATGAGTGACGTCGCCGACGCGGTCGCGATCGGTCCGTCGGCGCTCTACCGCCACTTCGCCGGAAAACACGACCTGTTGGCCACCGTCATCGAGGACGCCTTGAGCGCGGTCGACGACGCGATCGAGGACACCGCCGGGGACGCGGACCCCGCCCAGGTGCTCGCCGAGGTGGCGCTGGCGCATCGCAAGGTCGGCGTGCTGCTGCGACGTGAGGCGCGTCATCTCGGCGCCGAGGACCGCGCCAGGCTGGCGGCGATCAGTGCGCGCAGCGCCGATGCCCTCGCCCGGCGGGTGTCGGCCGCCCGGCCCGAGCTCGGCCCGGGCGATTGTGCGCTGGTTGCCCGGTGCGCACTGGCCGTGACCAACAGCGTCTCGTTTCATTCCTGCTCACTGCCGCAACCGGCGATGACGGCGTTGCTGGCCGGGTTGATCACCGTGGCGCTGCGGGTGCCGCTGGACGATCAGGCTCCGGCCGCCGCAGCGCGGGAGCCGGTCTTCGACCCTGCCGGCGCCCGGCGCGAGGCCATCCTGGCCGCGGCGACGAGGTTGTTCGCCGAGCGCGGCTTCTCCGGGGTGAGCGTGGACGACATCGGCGCTGCCGCGGGTATTGCCGGCCCGAGCATCTATCACCACTTCGACTCGAAGACCGAGATTCTCGCTGCCGCGATGGACCGCGGCGAGGACTGGCTGCGCACCGGTTTCACATCCGCGGTCAGCTCGGTCGACGATCCCGCGGTGGCGCTGCGGCGGGTCGTCGACAGCTACCTGTCGTTCGCCTTCGGCAACCCGGACAATGTCGCGGTGCTGTTGTCCGAGACGGGGCATCTGCCCGCACCCGATGCACGCCGGGCCCGCCGGGCGCAGCGGCGCTACATCGACGACTGGGTGCGCCTGGCCGCGCAGGTGCAGCCGCAGTGGTCCGACTCCGAAGCCCGGATCCGGGTCCAGGCGGCCCAGATGCTGATCAACGAGACCGCGCTGAGCCGGTGGCGTGGACGCCACCGGCACATCGCCCGGATCGTCACCGCCATCGCCTACCGCATCGTGGTCGGCGACGGTCCGGGCGGAGCGGGCTGATCAGGCCGGATCGAGGAATCGCCGGGTGTAGGCCGAAAAGCGTTGCCGTAGTTCGTCGGCGTCGAGGCCGAACATCTCCGGTGCGGTGTGGACGCGACCGTGTCTGCCGCGGCGGTGGCTGTCCAGGTAGCCGCGGATCGCGGTGCGGGCCTCGGCGTCCAGCGGTTCGCCCGCCAGGTCGTAGAGGGCCTCGACGGTGCCCACCTCGTCGGCCATGAAGTCGTCGAACCGGATGTCCACCGACCGTGTCGAGCAGATGGCCTCGCGGTCGCGGACGCACATGGTGAGCAGCTTCTCCAGGCGGTCGACCCATGCTGCGGCGATCTCGGGCACATTCACCGTGTCGGTGTACATGCGTGCCGAGTAGGTGACCATGGCGATCATCGACAGCGCGACCGGCACCGGGTCACGATGGGTGAACGCGACCACCGCGCCGGGCATCACCCGGTCGAGCACCGGCAACTGACCGAGGTGCTGCGGGGACTTGAGCACCCAGCGCCGCCCGCCCCGCAGAAACTGCAGCGCCTTGAGCTGAGTGGCCAGGTACTGATACGACGTGGTCTGGTCGTGGCTCCAGTAGTACTCGGTCCACCTGGGCACATGCGCCAGCGTGTCCATCAACATCGTGGAGAAGTCGTTGGCCAGCAGCTGGATCTCTTCGTGGGCGTGGTCGGTGGTCATCTCGTGCATCGACGCGAAGTGCGGCATCAGGGTGTCCATGGTCTGCACCGCGACGTCCATCCGGCCGATTCGCGGATCGGGCAGCTGCCCGGTTTCGGCCGCCAGCGGGAACGGCTCGACACTCTCCCAGTAGGGCAGGCTGCGGAAGGTCGGAGCGGCGGCGAGCATGTTGTGCAGGTGGGTGGTGCCGGACCGGGGGAGCCCGGCGATGACGACCGGTGCAGCGAGCTCGATGTCGAGGATCTCGGGATGACGCCTGAGCAGATCGGTCAGCAGGAGCCGGTTCTTGAGCCACTGCACGAGCTGGGCGTGGAAGTTCACCACACCGGCGCCGTGCATGTCGATGCCGCGCAGCTCCGAGACGTAGCGGTCCAGCCGGTCGCGGTAGTCGTCCGGGCCGAAGTCGTCGAGCCCGCACGCCTCCCGTGCACGGGCATGCATCACGTCGGTGTCCAGCGGGCAGTCCGGTGCCAGCGCGGCCATCATGTCCCGCAGCTGTTGTGCCTCGGGCCCGTAGCGGGGGTGGGCGAGGTCGTCGAGCACGACGACATTGTCTGTGGTCTCCGTCATAGGCGGTTATGTTACTGTCAGTTTCGTAATGAGGACAGAGTTGGGCCGCCCCCGCGACCGTGGCATCGACGATGCGGTGCTGCGGGCCACCGTCGAACTCCTGGGGGAGTGTTCCTACGCCGAGTTGTCGGTGGACGCCATCGCGGCGCGAGCGGGCACCAGCAAGCCCGCGATCTACCGAAGATGGCCCGGTAAGGCCCATTTGGTGCACGAGGCCGTGTTCCCGCTCACCGCGACCACCGCGCTGCCCGACACCGGGTCGGTGGCCGGCGACATCCGCGAAATGCTGCGTCGCACACTGGCTGTGCTCAGCACACCGGCGGCGCTGGCCGCGCTGCCCGGCCTGGTCGGTGAGATGGCCGCGGATCCGACCCTGCATGCTGTGCTGCTGGAACGGTTCGGTGACGTCCTGGCTCGCGCGCTCGACGACTACCTGGCCTCGGCCGGGCAGCGTGGTGACGTCCGTGCCGGGGTCACCGCAAACGAGGTCGCCGAAGCGGTCGCCGGGATCACGTTCCTGGCGCTGCTCACCCGCGGTGCCGAGCTCGACGACGCGTGGATCGAACGCACCGCCCTGTTGATCACGAAGGGAATCAGTCCATGAGCAACGAAGCCGACCCGTCTCCCGGCGGCGAGGCCACCCGGGCCTGGCGTGAGCTGCTGGACACGCTGCGCGGACTGGACGAGTCGTTCCTGGCCGGACCCAAGGCGGTCACCGACGACCGGCACGTGGCCGACGGCTACCGGATGATCGCCACCACCCTGGGAGTCGCTCTCGACACCTACCTGTTCGCCGACCCCACCCGGCCGATGTGGCTCGAACTCAATTCGCCGACCCGTCCGGACCGGCGCTGGGGTGGGGACAACACCGACGCGATCTACTACATGTGCCCGATCGATCCGGCCCGGCGCTACCGGATCTCCGGCAATCGCGGTGACAGCGTCTACTTTTCGGTGACCGCCTACAACGAACCGTCGCCGGGAGCCTGGTCGGACCGCGTCCTCGGTCTGGTCCGCGACGACGATCTGAACTTCGACGCCGCCGGGAACTTCTGCTTCGACTTCGGGCCCGAGCCCGAGGCGGCGGTCCTGATGACCCGCGACTATCAGGCCGACCCCCTGGTGGGCCGGCCGGTGACCTGGAAGATCGAGGCGCTCGACCCTCCTGCACCGTTTCGGCACGGACCGGACGAGACCGCGGCCGCGTTGCGGGCCAGCGCCGCCTGGCTTCGGACCATGTTCGCGATCGTGCCGCTCGCGGTCGGGGTCAAGAATGCCGATTCCCACAACCTGGGGCACGAAACCGCCATGGCGGCCAACGAATTCGCCGAGCCCTACCAGGTGCCGGACGCGAACTTCGGATGGTCGGCCCGCGACGCCTGCTATGCGTACGGCAGCTTCGACCTCGCCGAGGACGAGGCCATGGTCATCACCCACCGGCCACCGGAGTGCCGGTTCTGGAACATGGTCGTCTGGAATCAGTTCATGGCGGTGCCGGGCGTCGCCGACGCGCGCAGCTCGGTCAACGGCTTCACCGCGGTGCCCGACGCCGACGGCACGGTGACGATCGTGGTGTCGCGGGGGAGCACCGCCCACCCCAATTCCCTCACCACACTGGACTATCCGCGCGGTAACCTGGCCTTCCGGTGGTTCCTGGCCGATGAGGTGCCGGCCCGCCCGGAGGTCCGGGTGGTCAAACTCGACGAGGCGCCCACGGCGGTGAGCTGAGCGATTCATAGCGGCACCGGAATGGGTAGAAGGACACCCATGAAGCTGGTGACGTTCAACATCCTGCACGGGCGCACTCCGGGCGAGGATGTCGATCTCGGGCGGTTCGCCCGATGTGTGGCGGACCTGGACGCGGACATCCTGGCGCTGCAGGAGGTCGATGCCGTCCAGCCCAGGTCGGGCCTGGCCGATCTGACCGCGCTGGCCGCCGAGGCGATGGGGGCGCGCAGCCACCAGTTCGTCGCCGCACTCGCGGGCACCCCCGGCGCGACGTGGATCGCGGCCACCGGCGAGGAGCAGCCGGGTACGGCTGCCTACGGCGTGGCGCTGCTGTCCCGCTATCCCGCGCTGAACTGGCAGGTCGTGCGGCTGCCCCGGATCCCGTTCCGGTTTCCGATGTACCTGCCCGCTGCGCGCCGGGTGCAGATCGTCGACGAGGAACCGCGGGCCGCCGTGATCGGATTGCTGGACACCCCGCTGGGGCAGATCTCGGTGGCCAACACCCACCTGTCCTTCGTCCCGGGGTGGAACCGCTACCAGCTGCAGCGGCTGATGCGCGACATGCGTGCGCTGCCCTGGCCGCGCATCGTCACCGGGGACCTGAACATGGGTCTGGACCCCGCCCGCCGCTGGTCGGGTCTTCGTTCACTGGCCGCGGCCGCGACCTTCCCCGCTCATTCCCCGACCGCCCAGCTCGACCACGTGCTCACCGACGATCCGCGGTTGCGGCCGGTCTCCTGCCAGACCCCGCCACAGCCCATCTCCGACCACCGGCCGCTGGTGGTTCGGCTGCGCCGTGAGGACAGCTGAACAGGGACTTTCGGCCTCGCGCCGGCAGGACCGTCGGCCCCTCACCGCCTGAGCCCGCGGCGGTAGCGTGGACACCGAAGGCGGCGACCGGTGCCGCCTCCAGGTGAGGAGGAACAACGATGTCCACTCAACCCGCCACGCTGGGCATCGTCGTCGCCGTCGACGGATCGCCGGAGTCCAAGGTCGCCGTCGACTGGGCGGCCCGTGATGCCGCGATGCGACGTGCCCCGTTGACGCTGGCTCACGTGCTTCCCGGAGCGTCGCTGCAGGCCTGGATCCAGGCCCCGTTGCCCGCGGAGTACTTCGAGGACGAGAAGGACGCCGCCCGCCAGATCCTGCGCGATGCGCTCGGTGTGGCCGAGCGGGCCACCGAAGGCGTCGAACTGTTCTGCGTCAACCAGAAGATCCTGTCCGGCCAACCCACCGCAGCGCTCGCCGATCTCACCAAGGACGCCGACATGATCGTGCTCGGCAGGAGGGGGATGGGCAAGGTGGGGCGCGTCCTGCTCGGTTCGGTCAGCTCGGGGCTGACCCAGCACGCGCACTGCCCGGTCGCGGTGATCCATGACGAGGACCCGCTGATCCCGCATCCGGCGCAGGCGCCGGTGGTCGTCGGCATCGACGGTTCTCCGGCATCCGAACACGCCACCGCCATCGCGTTCGACGAGGCGTCGCGGCGTGGGGTCGACCTGGTCGCCGTGCACACCTGGAGCGACGCCGGATACGCCATGCCCGAGGAGGGGTGGCGCGAGATCCAGCCCGACGAGAGCCTGTTGCTCTCCGAGCGCCTGGCCGGTTACCGGGAGCGCTATCCCGACGTCTCGGTGCGCCGGGTGCTGCGTGCGGATCAGCCGGCCCGCGCCCTGCTCGAGGAGGCCGAGCAGGCGCAGCTGCTCGTGGTGGGCAGCCATGGTCGCGGTGGATTCGCCGGCATGCTGCTCGGCTCGGTCGGTTCACAGGTGGTGCAGTCGGCGCGCATCCCGGTCATCGTCGCCCGGCAGTCTTGATGTACGGCCGGTACCGACCCTGGCTGGCCGCGGGCGCGGCGCTGTTCGCGCTGGTCGTCGGCTATCAGGCCCGTATCCGCCCGTGGATGTACTTCTGGGGTGCCACCCGCGAGGAGATGATCGAGGGTCTACCCGGGGACGAACTCGTCGACAGTGACGGGCCCCGCACCACGCGCGCGGTGACTGTGCGAGCCCCCGCCGAGGCGATCTGGCCGTGGTTGGCCCAGATCGGTGAGGACCGCGGCGGCTTCTACAGCTACAGCGCGCTCGAGCGCGCGGTGGGTGCCGACATCCACAACGCGGCCACGATCCACCGGGAGTGGCAGGGTCTGCGGGTGGGCGACACGGTGTGGCTCGCCCGGCGCGGCGGCGACCGGGGCCGGCTGGTGGTGGCGGCGATGCAGCCCGGTTCGCACCTGGTTCTGATGAGCCCGGAGGACTTCGACCGGGTGCAGGGCGGTGAACTCGCTTCGGGGAGTTGGGCATTCCACCTGCTTCCGGACGAACACGGTACCCGGCTGCTGGCGCGCGGCAACGGCGGATACGGCGGCAACCCGGTCTACGACATCGCCCACTTCGTGATGGAGCGCAAGATGCTCGACGGCATCCGGCGCCGCGCCGAACATCAGGTCTGCGCGGTCGGCGGCGACAATGTCTTTCGTGAATGAACGGAATTCGCGCGTCGCTGACGCACTGCGCGCCGAGGGCGTGGACCCCGAGATCACCGGCATGCTCGCCCGGAAGCTGGGCGCGTCGGACCACAGCAAGGCGGATCCTGCGCTGGTGCGCACGGCGACCGGACAGGTCATCGGCGGGGTTGCTCCGACCGGCGCCGCCGACTCGGTGCTGCCGCTGAACTACCAGCAACTCCTGACCATCACCAAAGGCATTGGTATGCAGGTGCGTTGAGCTAGTTCGTGGTGAGCTCCGCGTAGCGGGCGATGTGCTGATCGGTGGAGCCGAACTCGAACTGCAGCGCGGTGAGCCGCTTGAAGTAGTGCCCGATCGCGAGTTCCTCGGTCATGCCCATGCCGCCGTGCAGCTGGACGGCCTGCTGGCCGACGAACTGCGCGGCCCGTCCCACCGTCGCCTTGGCCGCCGACACCGCACGGGCCCGGGTGGCGTCGTCGGCCTCCAGCTTGAGGGTGGCCAGCAGGGCCGCCGCGGCGGCCTGCTCGACATGCATGTACATGTCCACCATCCGGTGCTGGAGAACCTGGAAGCTGCCGATCGGTTGCCCGAACTGTTGGCGTTGCTTGCAGTAGTCGACGGTGTCGGCGAGCACTTTGCGCATGCATCCGACGCCTTCGGCGCAGATCGCCGCGGCGCCTTCGTCGCGGGCCCGGGCCAGTGACGGCCAGGCGCCGCCCTGTTCACCGAGCAGCGCGCCGGCGGGCAGCCGCAGTCGGTCCAGCACGATGTCGGAGGCGCGCCGGTCGTCGACCGTGCGGTAGTGGTGTAGTTCGAGGCCCTCTTGATCTGATGCGGGAGAACCGATTTCGACCAGGAAAAGGGAGATGCCCGCGGTGTCGGTGCGGCCACCCGAGGTCCTCGCCGTAACCAGCACGTGGCCGGCCAGCGGGGTGCCGGCCGACACGATCTTGCTGCCCCGCAGTACCCAGGAGTCGCCGTCGCGTTCAGCGGTGGTGGTGACGTCGTTCCAGTGTTCGCCCGAGGTCGGTTCGGTGGCCGCCACCGTGATGACGGCGGTTCCCGAGGCGATCTGCTCCACCAGGGCCGCCGCGGTGTCGCCGCCGGCGCGTCGCAACAGTCCCGCCGCCACCACCGCGGTGTCGACGTAGGGTTCGACCACCAGCGCGTGGCCGAGTGCCTCGGCGATGAGCATCATCTCGATCGGGCCACCGCCGATGCCGCCGTACTCCTCGGGCAGCGCCGCGCCGAGGATGCCCAGTTCGTCGGCGAACGCCCGCCAGATGTCGGGCTGCCAGCCCGGGCCGGTCTTGGCGGCCGCGCGGCTCTTCTCCAGGTCGTAGCGGGTGGCGAGGAACTTGGTCAACCCGTCGCGGAGCAGTTCCTGTTCGTCGTTGAGTGTGAAGTCCATCTAGAGCCCCAATGCCGCTTTCGCCAGGATGTTGCGCTGAATTTCGTTGCTGCCGGCGTAGATCGATCCGGCCCGGTCGTTGAAGTACCGCAGTGGTGCGACCGCCTGCCAGGCCTCGCCGCTGACGTAGTCGTCCTGCGGTGGCTCGAACTCGGCGATCGGCCCGCCGGGGCAGGTCGCGTGCGGCTGGTAGACCCGCCCGCGTGGACCGGCCGCCTCCATCGAGAGTTCGGTGATCGCCTGGCTGAGTTCGGTGCTGAGCACCTTGAGCATCGACGACTTGGCCCCGGGGTTGCCGCCCGCGGCCACCACCGCCAGCACCTGGTATTCGAGGATCTCGAGCACCTCGGTGCGGATGCGGACGTCGGCCAGCTTGCGGGTGAACGCCGGGTCGTCGAGCAGTCGTGTGCCCCCGGGCCCGGGTTGCCCGGCGGCCACCGTCGCGATCTCCTCGGCCATGACCTGCAGGGCCGGTGCGGTGGCGCCGCCGCCGCGCTCGAATTCCAGCAGGTACTTGGCCACCGTCCAGCCGTCGTCGATCTCGCCGATGACGCTGGATTTCGGCACCCGTACCTCGTCGAAGAACACCTGGTTCTGCACCTCTTCGCCCGAGGTCATCACCAGCGGCCGGATCTCGACTCCCGGTGTGGACATGTCGATGAGCACGAAGGTGATACCGCGTTGTTTCTTGTCCGAGCGGGTGGTGCGGACCAGGGCGAACATCCAGTTGGCTTCCCGGGCGTGCGTGGTCCAGATCTTGCTTCCCGTGCACACCAGATGGTCGCCGTCCTCGCGGGCGGCCATCGTCAGCGCAGCGAGGTCCGACCCGGCCTCGGGCTCGGAGTAGCCCTGGCAGAAGAACACCTCGCCGGTGAGGATCCGGGGCAGGAAGTAGTCCTTCTGTTCGTCGGTGCCGAATCTGATGATCGCGTGCGCGACCATCTTGATCCCCATCGGGGACAGCGACGGTGCACCGGCCAGCGTCGACTCACGGCTGAAGATGTAGTGCTGGGTCAGGCTCCAGTCGCAGCCCCCGTGTGCCACCGGCCATGCCGGTGCTGCCCAACCTCTTTCGTGCAGGATGCGCTGCCATTCCATGCTCGCGTCGTGGTCGGCGTAGACACTGGTCATCAGCCGCCCGGCGCGTTGCAGTTCGGGTGTCAGCTTCTCGTCGAGGAATGCGCGCACCTCGTCGCGGAAAGCGAGATCGGCCGCCGACCACTGCAGGTCCATCGAAGCCCCTTCTGTGTGCGGGTCGTTCCACACAGAGTAAACCTAGTTAGTTAAGTAGCGCGGGCGGGTCCGCTGTCTCGGTGGCCGAGGCCGTCGGCCCGGGCGCCCGCGGGCGACGCCGGAGGGGCCGGCAGTGGTAGGTTCTTGCTGTTGCCACAGCCGATGATGGCAAACCCCCTCAAAACCCATCACGGCTGTGGCAACCCGGCTTGGTGCGGTCGGGCCCGGCAAAGTTCAGCACGTTCAGACATGGCTTGTCCGGCCCGGCTCCGGCGCACGGAAGGGATTACACGAGGTCGGCTACGGCAAATATGAGGCGAATAACCATGGATCTGGATGACGGATGGGACGACGAAGTCGATGTCATCTGCACCGACGCCGGCTTGGCCGGCCTGGCGACCGCGATCGTCACCGTCGAGGCCGAAGGCAGCGTATTCGTCGCGAGCGCGCCCGCCGCCGCCGAACCCGCCGAATGGTTCACGGTGGAAAGCGGTGATCCCGACACCGTGCACTACCTGAACGAGCTCACCGCGGACTTCGACCTCGCAACGCTGCCGCGGTCAACGGTCGACCTTCCGCTGCGGCTGGTCCGGGAACCGACCGCGATGCCCGGGCGCCGGGTTGCGACCTTCGACGGTTCGCTGCTGCGGGACTGGGCAATGCGCTGCGTCCCCGCGCGGACGGGCTATCTGTACAGCCGGGTCGCAGATCAGAACACCAAGGCGCTCGAGTCGGCGGACGGCCACGCGCTGGCCGTCGCCGAGTTGGGCACGATCGTGCCGGACGACGCAGACCTGGGTGCGTCGGTGCTGAACTGGTTGGACGTCCGGGCACGGGAGAGCGGCGTCGCGCCGGAACCGGTGACCCGGTTCGAGCAGCTGGTGTTCGAGGAAGGTGCGGTGGCCGGAGCGGTGTTCGCCACCGGCGATGATCTGCTGCGCATCCGCGCCCGGCACGGGGTGCTGATGTGCCGGGCCGCGGCGCCGTCCGGTGCGGGTGGCGATCGTCACGGCCTCACCGCGGGCACGCAGCTGCGAGTGGCGCTGGTGGGCAAGCTCGCCAGCCGGTTCGGCCGCGTCGAGCTGCTCACCTACGATCCGGAGGTGGCCGCCGCCGCTGCGCAGCGCCGGTGACGATCCCGGGGCCGGTCAGTCGGCGAACGTGATCGGCAACCGGCCCTTGGCCAGCAGTGACTCCATCGCCGCCCCGGCGATCGGACGCGACAGCAGGAAGCCCTGGGCGCGGTGGCACCCGTGCCGCAGCAATGTCAGTGCGGCGGTCTCGGTCTCCACACCCTCGGCGACCAGCTCCAGGCCGAAGGCCTCGGCGAGTGCGATGATGGCCCGCACGATCGCCAGATCACCAGGGTCGCTGCCGAGCTCACGGACGAATCCCCGGTCGATCTTGAGCGTGTCCACCGGCAGCGACTTCAGGTGGGAGAAGGCGCTGTAGCCGGTGCCGAAGTCGTCGATGGCGATCCGGACACCGGCCTCCTTGAGGCCGGCCAGGGTGACCGCGGTGGTCTCGGAATCCTGGACCACCACGCTCTCGGTGATCTCCAGGCAGACCGAGCCCCGTTCGAGAGCGAACTCGTCCATGATGTCGGCCACCGTGTCCACGAACCCGTCGATCACCAGCTGCACCGGTGAGACGTTAATACGCAGCACCGTGCCCCTGCCCAGGCCTTTCGACTGCCACCGGGCGAATTCCGCACATGCCGAACGCATCACCCACCGGCCCAATTCACCGGCCAGGTTGATCGACTCGGCCACACCGATGAACGC
The DNA here is from genome assembly GCF_056160785.1 of Mycobacterium sp. ABE4_509. Lineage (NCBI taxonomy): Bacteria > Bacillati > Actinomycetota > Actinomycetes > Mycobacteriales > Mycobacteriaceae > Mycobacterium > Mycobacterium sp. ABE4_509. Next base: position 43,223 of record NZ_JBSWXU010000018.1, read on the forward strand.
GTCGGGGGACAGCAGCCCGCGGGTCGGGTGCTGCCAACGGACCAGCGCCTCGGCGGCCAGGATCTCGCCGGTGCGCATGTCGACCTCGGGCAGATAGTGCAGCAGCAGCGCGCCGCTCTCGATCACACTCTGCAGGTGCAGCTCGATGTCGTTGCGGAACTCGTTCTTCATCGCCATGTCGTCGGTGAACACCGTGACCGTGTTGCCACCGGAGCTCTTGGCGGTCAGGACGGCCTGATCTGCCCGGCGCAGTAGGTCGGTGGTGCTGTCAACACCCGGAGTTCCCTGCGCCACACCGATGCTGACTGTGCGGGTGAGCAGTTCACCGTCGATCGAGACACGCTCGCGCAGGGCGGACTGCAACCGGTGGGCCAGCGCTTCGGCGGCTGCGCGCTCCATCGGTTCGGGGGGCACCACGACGAACTCGTCACCGCCGAGCCGAGCGATGAGATGGCGTTCGTCGGCGCCACGGCGAAGTCGTTCGGCCAGCACGCAAATGAACCAGTCGCCGGCGGTGTGGCCGAGGTAGTCGTTGATGGCCTTGAGCCGATCGAGGTCGAAGAACAGGGTCGAGACCGGCCCCGGCCGGCCCGTGCCGAGCCGATCGTCCAGGTGTGCCAACAGCGCTCGCCGGTTGTGCAGCCCGGTCAGATCGTCGTGTTCGGCGAGGTAGCGCAGTCGTTCCTCGGCCAGTACCCGGGCCTGCACCTGGGCGAACAGCGACGCGATCGCCTCGAGGGCATTGAGCTCCTCGGGGCTCCATTCCCGGTCGCCGAACTTGATGAACCCGAGCGCGCCTGTCGTGACGTCGCCGGACAGCAGTGGGGTGGCTGCCATGGAGGTGGCGGGAACGGCGCGACTGGCCTCGATACGGCGTTGGTAGTCACCGGTGGCCGGCTCGGGACGCAGCACCACGGGCTTCTTGGCGTTCTCCGACACCGCGAAAACCGGATCGGCGTCGGCGAAGTACACCAGTGCCAGCGGGTCCGGGTCGGGAATGTTCGGCCGGACCGGCCACTCCGCGATCAACCGGGAGGCACGGATCTTGTGGTCGTTGTAGCGCAGGAAACTGACGTCGACCCCGAGGTAGGACACCAGATCGGCGAGTACGCGCTGGCTCACCTCGACCGAGGTTGTCGCAGTGGCCGCCATCAGCTGCGTCGCCACCGACTTGACCATCTGGTCGAGGCTGCGCGGCGGGCTGTTCGTCGACATCGTGTTGTCAGGATACGGCTGGGGTTGTGTTGTCGAGTGGGCGCCTGCGGCTGCGGGTTGATGCGCGGGCCGCGCGCGCCAGACGCAACGTCAGAACCTCGGTCTCCCCGTCCTCGATTCCGGCCAGGCGTCGGAAACGTGTTCGCAACTCGGCGAGCTGAGCGGCGAAGCGGCCTGACAGCTCTTGCAGGTCGGCGTCCTCACGCGCGTAGAGGAAGACCGGTGAGACGGGCTGCACGGCCAGATCGTGCTGTTGCGCGGTGAGCCAGACAGCTTCGGCCGCCGAACCGCCGCGCGCATAGCCCGCCAGCGACGGGTCGTCGCCGACGATGACCGCGAGGGCAGAACTGGCCGCGAGCCGATCCCGGGTGTCGGTGCCCAGACCCGCTCCGCCCTCCCACGCGGCGAGCAGGGACATCACCTCGGTCTGTTTGAGGATGTCGAGTGTCACCGACTCCGTCGCGCTCAGTTCCAGGCTGCGCACGTCGATTCCGGTGTCTGGGGATTCACTTCCGGGCCAGCACAATTCGGAGACCATCTCGCGGTGCAGCCGGGTGGTCAGATAGCGGATGCGGTCGGCGTCGGCCAGGATGGCGCCCACCTCGTCGAGGATGCCGCGGTCCTCCAGCAGCACCAGCCGAGCACCCTCACCGCGTGCTGCCGCGCGCAGTGCCTCGGCTGCTGCGGGCTCCAGCGACGTCGGCGTTCCCCGGCGCCTGTTGGTTTCCCGGGCGGTGAGCGCCGGCCACAGCTGCGCGAGACGGTCGTCGCCGCCGGCGCCGGTGAGGTGCACGACCGCGGCCAGCGGCGAATCGCTTCCGGCTTCGACGATCTCGACCTCTCCGGCGATACCGTGGGAGGCGGCGGCGACCCGCGCGTTGAACACCGCAGCTCCCACCGCGACCGCGCTGCCGCGGAAGGCGACGTCCATCGTCGAGGTGTGCTCGGGTGCCAGCCGGATGGTGACCGCACCGGGACCGGTGTCGATGTGCCAGGGCTGGGAATTGCCGCCCGACGGGGCGCGGTTCGCGGCCAGGGCGACCGCGTGTACCGGGTCGCGCGGGGCCACCGGCGCAGGGTCGGCCTCCGGTGTGGGGGCGGCGACCGGCGCGGTCGACGGATCGGTCAGTGCGTCAAGGGTGGCCGACATGTCGGCGCGCACCCGCCCCGACGGAAGCTCTTCCCCCAGTGCGATTCTGCGGACGGCCTCGGCGACCGCAGATGCGCCGATGAGCACATCACCGGCGAGCTGAGGCCAGGTCGCCAGCGTGTGGCCGACCTCGACCAGCGATGCCGCCGCGCGGGCTGACAGACTCCCGGCCTCGAGCAGTCTCAGCACGTAGGGGATCTTGTCCCGGTTGTCGAGCCCGGCCAGCGCGGCGGCATCCACGTCGCCCAGCAGCCCGTGGAACAGCGGCCGGTCGGGCTCCTGATCGAACCGTTCCACGTCGAGGAGGCCACGGTCACTGGTGGCCATCAGAACCGGCAGCCGGCGGGCCCGGGCCGAGTTCCGGATCAAGGCCTTCACGTCGAGCGAATCGCACTCTTCGACGACGACGTCGAGCCCGTCGAGGAAGCCGTCGACGGTGTCGGAGGTCAAGCCCGCGGACTCGACCCGGACGTTGAGGTAGGGGTCGATTTCGGCGATCCGCCGGGCGGCCGCCGTCGCCTTGTTCACGCCGAGCTCGAAAACCGTTGCCGGGACACGGTTGAGGTTGGACAGTTCGAGTTCGTCGAAGTCGGCCAGCCGCAGCTCACCGCACAACCCCTGCATGGCCAGGGTGTGGGCGATCGCGTGCCCCACGCTCAGGCCGATCACACCCACCCGCAGTCCCGCCAGCTTGCGGTGCTCGTCGTCGCTGATCAGGTGGCGGTTGCGGTCGGTGCGCACCCGCCGGTACCCGCGCGGTCCGAGGATCCCCACCAGGGTCTGCCGCCAGGGGTAGTAGGCCCAGCGCGCGGGTTCCTCGGTGAACTCGGGCCCGGGTGCGGGCAGCAGCCCGGCCAGCGTCCGGGTCTGGGCGGCCGTCGTGTCGATCACCGTGACCGCGGGATCGGCGCGCAGCGACTCCACCGCGCGACTCCCGTCGGGTGTGGCGGGGTCGAGAAGCAGGGCGTGCGCGGCACCCTGATGTCGGTCGGTCCGGCCGCTGGGATCGGTCGCAGGGGGGTCAGGTCGCTCGAATGTCACAGGGCATTCTCACGCACTCCCGCGGTCTCGTGGGCCGCAGGCCAGGCCTGCTCCATCTCCACGATGTCGTTGATGATCTTCGTCACCTGATCGGGCTCGGCGTGCCTGATGTAGGTCCGGCGGTCCCACCACATCATCTTGGTGCGGTACCGCGGGTCCGGGTAGGGCGTGGCCGGGATGGATGCGACGACACCACCGGAGGAGCGCCACTTGTCCAGCACGTGTGCCGCCGAGGTGGCCATGCAGAACTGCAGATCCAGCAGGGCCATCGCGTGGAAGGCAGTGCGCGCGAGCACACGTGTCACGCCCTTGCTGCGGTCGGCGTCGTCGGTGACGAACGCGGTCTTCATCTCGAGGACGCCGAAGGGCACCCGGTCGTCGATCATCTTGCGGACCGCTGCCAGCCCGGGCTGGCCCGCCCACTCCACGACGGCGTGGGAGTCGTCCGGGCTCCGCAGCGGGCCCACCGCACGCACACCGCCGATGGTGCGTCCGGCGGTGTCGATTGCTGACCAGAACAAGGTCGTGTCGTTGCCGTCGCGGATGTCGGCGAGGTTGAGCGCCTCCTGAACCCCGTGCTTGCGGTAGCTGCGCTGGGCACAGTGCAGATAGTCCAGCCACAGGTCCGGCTCCAGCCGCGGCTGCGACATGACCAGCGTGCACTCGGCGTCGGCGTCCCACCAGCTGTGGCTGCGTGCGAGCTCGAAATCCGCGTGCGTCGTCGGACGGAGTGTGTGAAGTGAAGAAATCGTCATGGCGTTCCCATCGGTATTCCGGTTGGCGCGACGAAGGTCCAGCGCTCGACGGCCAGTTATCGATATCCGGCTTTGTTTGATTGCGACACGATAAGTATGTCGCCTTCACGCGCGAATTCCAGCTAGTGCAGCGAAATTCTCTCGCCGTGCGATAGCTGGTTATCCAGCGGCGTTACCGTTTCAAACCCGGGAGTCCACGCTGGCAACCGAATTGCTCGCCAGGTGAACTGATAGAAGCGCTAAGAATAAATTCTGGCGAACCTGACAGGCGTATCGAATTGCCATTTGACGGCGAGATCTGCAAATGCAGGAGATCTACGCAAAGTCGGCCGGGATGCGTCCGCGGGGCCGGGCGACGGCCGGTCGCGGGATCGAATGCGGTGGGAATCGGAGTAGCGGAGGAGGCGGGGGCAGGTTCGCTGGCGACGCCCGCGCAAGGCGATTGTGGCAGTGCGTGCCGGTTCTTCGGGTGCTCGCGCACCGCCGCGACGGCCTGTGGCACTGTGTAATCGCATCGTCAACCCCGGCAGTTGTGCAGTCGTTCGACGCCAAAGGAGCCTGAAGTGAAGAAGTTCAGCGGACTCGCGGAATTCACCGCGGCACAAGGTAGCGAACTCGGTCCCACCGAGTGGCTGGAGATCACCCAGGAGCGGGTGAACCTGTTTGCTGACGCAACAGATGACCATCAGTGGATCCACGTCGATCCGGAGCGGGCGGCCAACGGCCCGTTCGGCGGGGCGATCGCGCACGGATTGCTGACGTTGTCGCTCATCCCGCATTTCACCCACCAGCTCTACACGGTCGACAACATCGCGATGGCGATCAACTACGGCTACAACAAGGTCCGGTTCATCAACCCCGTCCGGGTGGGGGCGCGGCTGCGGGCCCGCGCGGTCATCGCCGCGGTCGCCGAGATCGACAACGGGGTGCAGGCGACGCTGACCACCACCGTCGAAATCGAAGGCGCCGAAAAGCCGGCTGCGGTCGCCGAGTCGATCGTCCGCTTCCTCGGCTGAACGCGGCGCCCAGCGCGCGATACATGTGTCAGTAACCGTTGACGTACGTCAAAAACGCTCGTAGATTGCGTTTCGGCGTTAGGAGCGACGGTGAAAGAGCATGCACGACCACAGGTCGCGGTGATCGGTGCCGGAATCAGTGGGCTGACCGCGGGCAAGATGCTCGCCGACTACGGCGTCGGGTACACGACGTTCGAGGCCTCTGACCGCATCGGGGGCAACTGGGCGTTCGGCAACCCGAACGGGCACAGCAGCGCCTACCGGTCCCTGCACATCGACACCTCCAAGCATCGGTTGTCCTTCAAGGACTTCCCGATGCCCGAGCACTACCCGTCGTTCCCGCACCACTCCCAGATCAAGGAATACCTCGACGACTACGCCGAGGCGTTCGGGCTGTTGAACAACATCGAGTTCAACAACGGCGTCGTGCACGCCGATCGGGACCCCGACGGCGGGTGGCGCATTCTCGACCAGGCAGGTGCCCAGCGGCGCTTCGACCTGCTGGTCGTCGCGAACGGGCACCACTGGGATCCTCGGTTGCCCGACTTCGCCGGCACCTTCTCCGGGGAGTCGATCCACTCGCATTCCTACATCGATCCGAGCACCCCGCTGGACCTGCACGGAAAACGGATCCTGGTGGTGGGCATCGGCAACAGCGCCGCCGACATCACCGTCGAGCTGTCGTCGAAGGCGCTACGCAACGAGGTCACGCTCTCGACCAGGTCGAGCGCCTGGATCGTGCCCAAGTACATCGCGGGCCGTCCCGGTGACATGTTCTGGCGCACCACGCCGCACCTGCCGCTTTCGTGGCAGCGCAAGGCGGTACAACTGGTCGCCCCGATGCTGGGCACCGATCCGACCATGTACGGCCTGCCGGCAGCCGACCACAAGCTCTTCGAGGCCCACCCGACCCAGTCGGTGGAGCTGCCGTTGCGCCTGGGCTCCGGCGACGTGACGCCCAAGCCGAACATCGAGCGCCTCGACGGGGACACGGTGCACTTCGTCGACCAGACCAGCGACCGGTTCGACGTCATCATCTACGCCACCGGCTACAACATCACCTTCCCGTTCTTCGATCCGGAGCTGGTCAGCGCGCCCGGCAACCAACTTCGGCTCTACAAGCGGATGTTCAAACCCGGGATGGACGATCTGGTGTTCATCGGGTTCGCCCAGTCGGTTCCCACCCTCTTCCCGTTCGTCGAGTGTCAGTCCCGGCTGCTGGCCGCCTACGCCGTCGGGCAGTACGCGCTGCCGCCGGCCGACGAGATGGAACGGGTGATCGACGACGATCAGCAGCTGCACGCCGGCCACTGCACCGACCGGCCGCGGCACACCCAGCAGGTCGACTACTTCGTCTACGAGCACGACCTGCGCACCCGCGAGATCCCCGCCGGGCGGGAGCGGGCCCGCCGGCAGCCGGCTGCGGTGCTGCGATGACGCCGGCCGAGGTCGGCTTCCCCAGCTCGGGCGAGCGCTGCAGCGCCTGGCACTTCGCGGGTGGCGGCAACGAGCCCGGTGACCGCCCCCTGGTGGTGATGGCGCACGGGTTCGGCGGGACGAAGGACTCGGGCCTGGCGCCCTTCGCCGAACGGTTCGCCGCCGCCGGGGTGGACGTGCTGGCCTTCGACTATCGCGGCTTCGGCGACTCGGAAGGGCACCCACGGCAGTCGCTTTCGGTGCGACGTCAGCTCGCCGACTACCACGCCGCGGTCGAGGCGGCCAAGAACCTGCCCGGAGTCGACCCGGCCCGGATCGCGCTGTGGGGGGTCTCCTTCTCCGGCGGGCACGTGCTGCGGGTGGCCGCCGAGCGCGACGATATCGCCGCGGTGATCGCGCTCACCCCGTTGACCAGCGGGATGGCGGTCAGCAGGGCGGCCATGAAATCCCGTGACCTGCTCACGTCGCTGCGCTGGACGCTGACCGGGGTCCGGAGCAAGGTCGCGGTCGCCCGTGGCGGCGCCCCGACGCTTATGCCGCTGGTGTCCCCGGCCGGGGAGCCCGGCGCGCTGGCGCTGGAGGGCGCCTACGACAGCTACCTGTCGATGGCGGGACCCACCTGGCGCAACGAGATCGACTGTTCGGTCGGTCTGGAGGTGGTCGGGGTGCGAACAGTGCAGGCGGCCAAGCGGTTACGGTGCCCGCTGCTCGTTCAGATCGCCGATTTCGACTCCTACGTGCCGGCCGACGCGGTGGCCGCGACCGCGGTCCACGGCCGCGCGCAGGTGCACCACTATCCCTGCGACCACTTCGACGTCTGGGCGGGTCATGACTGGTTCGACAGGGCCTGCTCGGACCAGATCGCCTTCCTGGGCCGGGTGCTGCGCGCTCAGTAGTGGGTGGAGCCCTGATCGACGGGGATCGCGCTGGCAGTCACATACTTCGAGTCGTCACTGGCCAGCCAGCAGACCGCGTCGGCGATGTCCTCGGGCTCGACCGCCCAGGTGGGCAGGAACGGGGTCATCATGTTGGACAGCTGCGGGTTGGTGTCCATCGCGGCGCCCAGCGCACTGACCATGTCACCGGTTCCCATCGCGGTCATGACCGGGCCGGGGTGCACGCTGTTGACCCGGATCGAGTGCTTGCCCAGCTCGGCGGCGAACGCCCGAGCCATCCCGGTGACCGCGTGCTTGCTGGCCGTGTAGTGGATCATGAACGGCTGCAGCTTGATGCCGGCGGCCGAACTGATCAGGATGATCGACCCGCCGCGCCCACCGGCGATGATTTTGTCTGCTCCGGCCATCACGGTGTTCCACGTTCCGGTGACGTTGATGTCCATCACATCGCGGAAGTCGTCCGGTGTGATCGCATCCCAGGCCTGCGGCGCCGAGACGCCCGCGTTGGCGACGATCACATCGAGGCGTCCCAATTCGGCGACACCGGCCTCGACGGCATGGCGCAGGCCCTCGCTGTCGCGTGTGTCGACCACCGATGCCAGGATCCGTCGTCCGGTGGCCTCGACCAGCTTCACCGTCTCGGCCAGGTCGTCGCGCGTCGCGGGATCGTAGGGCACGCATGCCGGCAGAGCTCCGGCGATGTCGACGGCGATGATGTCGGCGCCCTCGGCCGCCATCCGGACGGCGTGGGCGCGGCCCTGCCCGCGTGCCGCCCCGGTGACGAAAGCGACCCGGTCCTGCAGCTTCCCGCTCATCGCAGACCCTTCTGTGCAGCCTTGACCAGGTTGGCTCCGATGATGAGCCGCTGTATCTCGCTGGTGCCCTCGTAGAGCCGCAGCAGCCGGACTTCGCGGTAGATCCGCTCGACGGGCACCCCTCGCATGTAACCGGCTCCACCGTGCACCTGCACCGCGAGATCGGCCACGTTTCCGGCCATCTCGGTGCAGAACAGCTTGGCTGCCGACGGGGCGATCCTGCGGTCGTCGCCGCTGAGCCATTGCCGGGCCGCATCGCGGACCATGGCCCGCCCGGCCATCACGCCGGTCTGCTGGTCGGCCAGCATCGCCTGCACCAGCTGGAAACCGCCGATCGGGGTGCCGCCCTGGGTCGCGGTCGCCGCGTAGGCGACCGACTCGTCGAGAGCCCGTTCGGCCGCGCCGACGGCCAGCGCGGCGATGTGGATCCGGCCGCGGGCCAGCGAGGTCATCGCCGCCCGGTAGCCGTGGTCCTCACTGCCGCCGACCAGTGCCTCGTCGCCCACCCGCACGTCGGCGAAGCGCACATCGGCGGTCCAGGCGCCCTCCTGGCCCATCTTGGCGTCCTTGCCGCCGACCTCGACGCCCGGGCTGTCGGCCGGCACCAGGAAGACCGCGATCCCGGGCCCCTGGTCGTCGGCCGGCCGGGTGCGCGCGAAGACGATGAACAGGTCGGCCACCGGGGCGTTGGTGATGTACTGCTTGGCGCCGTTGATCACCCAGGAGTCGCCGTCGCGGACGGCCTTGGTCTTCAGCCCGGAGGGGTTGGACCCGGCGCCGGGTTCGGTCAGCGCGAAGGACGCCACCACGTCGCCGGACGCGATCTGTTCCAGCCACCGGCTCTTCTGTTCCTCGGTGCCGAAGCCCACCAGCACCTGGCCGGCGATGCCGTTGTTGGTGCCGAACATCGAGCGCAGCGCCAGGCAGGTGTAGCCCAGCTGCATCGCCAGCTCCACGTCCTGGGTGATGTCCAGCCCGAGACCACCCCACTGCTGGGGGATGGCGTAGCCGAACAGGCCCATCTTCTTGGCCTGGTCGCGCAGGTCGTCGGGAACCCGGTCGTCGGCGACGATCTCCTGTTCCCGGGGGACGACGGCGGTGCGGACGAAGTGGCGAGTCTGGGCCAGGATCTCCTGGAAATCGTCGTCGCTGACTTCGGCTGTGCTCATCGGTCGCTGCTCCTATCGGCGGACACTTCAGGCATATGCTTTTCAAATATCCTATATGAAATACGATGAGGGTCGGTCCGGGATCGAGATGAGTGAAGGATTGGTGGAACAGGTGTCATTGCTGACAGGTAAGACCGCCGTGATCACCGGCGGAGCGCAGGGACTGGGCTTCGCGATCGCGCAGTGCTTCGTCGCCGAGGGGGCGCGCGTGGTGCTCGGCGACGTCAACGCCGAGGCGACGCAGGTCGCCGCCAAGCAACTGGGCGGCGATTCGGTCGCCCGCGCGGTGCAGTGCGATGTCACCAGCGCCGCCGACGTCGACGCGCTGATCGCCGCGGCGACCGACGGTTTCGGCGCCCTCGACATCATGGTCAACAACGCCGGCATCACCCGCGACGCCACCATGCGCAAGATGACCGAGGACGAGTTCGACCAGGTCATCGCCGTGCACCTGAAGGGCACCTGGAACGGACTGCGGGCCGCGGGCGCGGTGATGCGCGAGGCCAAGAGCGGGGCCATCGTGAACATGTCGTCCATCTCGGGCAAGGTCGGCATGGTCGGCCAGACCAACTACTCGGCGGCCAAGGCCGGCATCGTCGGCATGACCAAGGCGGCGTCCAAGGAGCTGGCCTACCTCGGGGTGCGGGTCAACGCGATCCAGCCGGGCCTGATCCGCTCGGCGATGACCGAGGCCATGCCGCAACGCATCTGGGATTCCAAGGTCGCCGAGGTGCCGATGGGGCGCGCCGGTGAACCCGAAGAGGTCGCCAAGGTGGCGCTGTTCCTGGCCTCCGACCTGTCCTCGTACATGACCGGCACGGTCCTCGAGGTCACCGGCGGGCGGCACCTGTGACGGCCGAGGCGGTCATCTGCGAGCCCGTCCGCACCCCGATCGGGCGCTACAACGGGATGTTCAAGAGCCTCACCGCCGTCGACCTGGGCGTCGCAGCGCTCCAGGGCCTGCTGACACGAACCGGGGTGGCGCCCGAGGCCGTCGAGGACGTCATCGTCGGGCACTGCTACCCGAGCATGGAGGCGCCGGCGATCGGCCGGGTGATCGCCCTGGACGCGGGGTTGCCGGTGACCGTGCCGGGCATGCAAATCGACCGTCGCTGCGGATCGGGACTGCAGGCGGTGATCCAGGCGTGTCTTCAGGTGGCCAGCGGCGCCAACGAACTCGTGGTCGCCGGCGGCGCCGAATCGATGAGCAACGTCGTGTTCCACTCCACCGACATGCGCTGGGGCGGAGCCCGAGGCGGCATCACGGTGCACGACGCGCTGGCGCGCGGCCGCACCACGGCCGGCGGCAAGAACCATCCGGTACCCGGCGGCATGCTGGAGACAGCCGAGAATCTGCGCCGCGAATACCGCATCCCGCGCGACGAGCAGGACGAACTCGCCGTGCTGTCGCACCAGCGGGCCGTCGCGGCCCAGCAGTCCGGACAACTCGCCGGCGCGATCATCCCGGTGACGGTGTCGACGCGCGCCGGAGACGACGTGGTCGACACCGACGAACACCCCCGTGCGGACACCTCGATGGAGTCGCTGTCCAAGCTCAAACCCGTTCTCGGCAAGAGCGATCCGGATGCGACGGTGACCGCAGGCAATTCCAGCGGGCAGAACGACGCCGCGTCGATGTGCCTGGTGACCACGCCCGAGAAAGCCGAGGCCCTGGGGCTGACGCCGCTGGTGCGGATGGTGTCCTGGGCGGTGGCCGGGGTGGCGCCCCACGTGATGGGCATCGGTCCGGTGCCGGCCACCGAGGCGGCGCTGGGCCGCGCCGGACTCACCCTGGCCGACATGGATCTCATCGAGCTCAACGAGGCCTTCGCCGCCCAGGCGCTGGCCTGCCTGCGGGAGTGGAAGTTCGGCGACGCCGACCTCGAGCGCACCAACGTGCACGGCTCGGGCATATCGCTGGGCCATCCGGTCGGCGCCACCGGCGGGCGCATGCTGGCGACGCTGGCGCGCGAACTGCACCGCCGGGGCGGCCGATACGGCCTGGAAACCATGTGCATCGGCGGCGGTCAGGGGCTGGCCGCGGTGTTCGAGACCGTCAGCGCGAAAGGGGCGCAGGCATGACCAAACTGGCCCAGACCCTCGGCCTGACCGAGTTTCAGACCGAGATCGTCGCCACGGTGCGGCAGTTCGTCGACAAGGAGATCATCCCCACCGCCCAGGAACTCGAACACGCCGACGAGTACCCGCAGGCCATCGTCGACGCGATGAAGGAGATGGGGCTGTTCGGGCTGATGATCCCCGAGGAGTTCGGTGGCCTGGGGGAGTCGCTGCTGACCTACGCACTGTGCGTCGAGGAACTCGCCCGCGGCTGGATGAGCGTGTCAGGGGTGATCAACACCCACTTCATCGTCGCCTACATGATCCGCCAGCACGGCACCGACCAGCAGAAGCGCTACTACCTGCCCAAGATGGCCACCGGAGAAACCCGCGGCGCGTTCTCGATGTCCGAACCCGAGCTCGGCTCCGACGTCGCCGCCATCCGCACCCGGGCCCGCGCCAACGGTGACGACACCTACACCCTCGACGGGCAGAAGATGTGGCTTACCAACGGCGGCAGCTCCACGCTGGTGGCCGCGTTGGTGCGCACCGACGAGGGCGCGGACAAGCCGCACCGCAACCTGACCGCATTCCTGGTCGAGAAACCCGCCGGTTTCGGGGAAGTGGCGCCGGGGCTGGTCATTCCCGGCAAGCTCGACAAGCTGGGCTACAAGGGCATCGACACCACCGAGCTGATCTTCGACGGCTATCAGGCCAGAGCCACCGACATCCTCGGTGAGGCGCCCGGTCAGGGGTTCTTCCAGATGATGGACGGTGTCGAGGTCGGCCGGGTCAACGTCTCGGCCCGGGCGTGCGGGGTCGGCATCCGGGCGTTCGAACTGGCCGTGCGGTATGCCCAGCAGCGCAGCACCTTCGGCAAGCCGATCGCCGAACACCAGGCCGTCGCGTTCCAGCTGGCCGAGATGGCGACCAAGGTCGAGGCCGCGCATCTGATGATGGTCAACGCCGCCCGGATGAAGGACTCCGGGGAGCGCAACGACGTGGCCGCCGGCATGGCGAAGTACTTCGCCAGCGAGGCGTGTGCCGAGGTCACCCAGCAGAGCTTCCGCATCCACGGCGGCTACGGCTACTCCAAGGAGTACGAGGTCGAGCGGCTGATGCGCGATGCGCCGTTCCTGCTGATCGGCGAGGGCACCAGCGAGATCCAGAAGAACATCATCAGCAAGCGCCTGCTGGCCGACTACCGGGTGTGAGCGACGTGAGCGTGCCCGACTTCGCGGCCCGGCCGCAACTCGCCGAGGACGTCGCGGGTTTCGTGCGCCGACGGATCTTCGACGGAACCTACGCGGCGGGAACCTACGTGCGCCTCGACCAGCTGGCCGCGGAGTTGGGCGTCAGCGTCACCCCGGTGCGCGAGGCATTGTTCGAACTCAAGGCCGAAGGCCTGCTCGACCAGCAGCCCCGACGTGGATTCGTGGTGCGCGCGGTGACGGTGCGCGACATCTCCGACGTCTCCGATGTGCAGGCCTACATCGGCGGTGAGCTGACCGCCCGCGCGGCGGCCACCATCACCGACACGCAGCTGGGCGAGCTCGAGCGGATCCAGACCGAGTTGGAGTCCGCCTACGCCGCCGACGACGGGGAACGCGCCGTCCGGCTGAACCACGAGTTCCACCGGGCGATCAACGTCGCCGCCGACTCGCCGAAGCTGGCCCAGCTGATGTCGCAGATCACCCGCTATGCCCCGGAACCGGTGTTCCCCACCATCGAAGGGTGGCCGGAGGAGTCGAATTCCCATCACCGGCGCATCCTCGATGCGCTGGCGGCCCACGACGAGCAGTCGGCGCGCACCGCGATGTCCGAGCATCTGGCCGCCGGCGCCACCCCGTTGATCGACCACCTGACCCGCCGCGGGGTCATCGAGTGATTTCGGCGTGATGGGTCGCGCTGAGCGCGACCCATCACGCCGAAATCGCCAAGGAGAGGAGAGAGTTGATGGGTGTCCTCGACGGGATCCGGGTGCTGGACTACGGCCGGTTCATCGCCGCGCCCTGGTGCTCGGCGCTGCTGGCCGACATGGGGGCCGACGTGGTCCGGGTCGAGAAGCGCGACGGCGGTGAGGACCGGTGGGTGCAGTCGGTGACCGAGTCCGGCGAAGGCGGGACGTTCCTGCAGTGCAACCGCAACAAGCGGTCGCTCACCTTGGACACCACCACCGACGAGGGCAAGGCGATCACCCGCGCCCTGGTGGCGCGCGCGGACATCGTGGTGGCCAACATGCCGGCCGCCGGGATGCGCGCCAGCGGCCTGGACTACGACTCGCTGCGGGCCATCAAGCCCGACATCATCCTGGCCAGCGCCACCGCCTACGGCGAGGGCGGGCCCTACAGCGACAGAATCGGATTCGACGGAGCCGGGCAGGTCATGTCCGGCGCGGTGTACCGGCAGGGCCTGCCCGAGATGCCGCTGCGCACCGTGGTGCCGTACGCGGACTTCGGGACCGCGCTGACGATGACCATCGGGGTGATGATGGCGTTGTATCACCGGGACCGGACCGGACAGGGGCAGCACGTCGAAGGAGCCCTGCTGCCCACGGCGATGATGCTGTCGAACGCGTTCCTGATCGAGCGGGACCTGCTCGGCACCGACAAACCGCGGATGGGCAATCGCGGTACCTCGGTGGCCCCGTGCGACCTCTACCGCACCGCCGACGACGGCTGGGTGCTGCTGCAGATCGCCGGGCAGCCGATGTTCAAACGCTGGTGCCGGCTGATCGGACGCCCCGAACTGTTCGACGATCCCCGGTTCGCCGACGACGATCTGCGCTGGAGCAACGGCGACGAACTCAACGACATCATGGGCCGGTGGTGCGCCGACAAGACCAAGGCCGAGGTGCTCGAACTGCTCGAATCGGCGAAGCTGCCTGCCGCGCCGATGCACTCCACCGCCGACGTGCTCGACGACCCGCACGTCGCGGCGATGGGCTACCTGCAGCGGGTCGCGTTCCCCGGCGCCGCACACGACGTGCCGATCATCGAGACGCCGTTTCGCCTCTCGGCGACCCCGGGTGAGATCCGCACGCGCGCACCGCTGCTGGGCGAGCATTCCGACGAGGTGCTGCGTGAGGCGGGCTACACCGACGACGACATCGCCGGCCTGCGCACCCGCCAGGTCATCTGAGCGGCTGGTCTTCGAGCATGGCCCGCAGCCGGGCCACGTCGACCTTTCCGGTGGCCCCCCGGGGCACCGCCGCGTCGTCGTCGAGCAGCTTCCAGACCGTCGGTACCTTGAAGGAACTCAGCACCGCCCTGGCCGCGGTGCGCAGTTCGGCGACGGTCAGCGGTGCGCTGCACACGACGGCCGCCCCGACCTGCGGGCCCGCCGAACCGCTCACGCTGGTCACGAAGACGCCGCGCACCCCGTCGACGGTGCGCAACGCCTGCTCCACTTCGGTGGGATACACCGTCGCACCGCTGACCTTGAACATGTCGTCGGCGCGGCCGGCGAAGAACAGGAAGCCGTCGGCGTCGAGGTGACCGAGATCGCCGGTGGGGTAGTAGCCGTCGGCGGTGAAGACCTCTTCTCTGCTGCGCCGGCAGATGCCCCGCATCACGTGAGGTCCCCGGATCGCGACCACGCCCACACCGCCGGTGGCCACCGCGGCGCCGGCGTCCGGGTCGACCACCCGCACCTGCATACCGTCGAACGGTTTACCGCAACTGCCCCAAGCGGATTCAGGCATATCGGTGTCGGCCGGGTAACCACAGTAGGGGCCGAACGACTCCGTCATGCCGAACAGCCGGGCCCTGGCCGCGGGCGCCGCGCGCGCGGCTTCGGGGAGCAGCGCCTCCAGGCTGCCGGGCCGCAGTGCGCTCAGGTCGACGCCGGCATCGCTGATCTCGCCGAGCCGTGCGGCCAGCGTCTCGGCCTGATCGGGCCAGCCGCGGAACAGCGTCACCCGCTCGGCGGTCAGCAGCCGCAACGTCGACCGGGGTTCAGGCACCGCTTCGGTGACCAGGGTGGCACCGGCGACCAGCGCCGACATCACCCCGCCGGCGAACCCGCCCACCCAGAAGAACGGCATCGGCAGATACAGCCGGGTGTCGGCGTCGACGCATCGCGCCGACAGTCCGGAACGCACGGCGCCAACGGCGTTGCCGTGCGAATGACGGACCCCTTTGGGGGCGCCGCTGCTGCCGGAGGTGAACATGATGGCCAGCGGGTCGGCCGGGCGCACGGCGCGTGCCAGCGCGTCGGCCACCCGGTGTGCCGCGG